>NZ_JAAAYH010000019.1:0-51030 GCF_018035285.1 Streptomyces sp. MK37H
GAGTCGAGCAGTTCGTGGAGGCGGCGGGTGACGGGGTGGAAGAGGCAGTGGAAGCCCTCCATGAACACGGTGCCCGCCTTGGCGGCGGCGTCGCGCACCTCGGTGGCCTCCTCGGCGTTGCTCGCCGAGGGCTTCTCGGTCAGCACATGCTTGCCCGCGGCGAGCGCGGCGAGGTTCCACGGCCCGTGCAGGCTGTTGGCCAGGGGGTTGTGGACGACCTCCACATCGGGGTCGGCGATCACATCGGCGTAGGAGCCAGGACGCGCTCGACGCCGTGCTCGGCGGCGAAGGCATCGGCCCGGCCACGGGAGCGGGCGGCCACCGCGACGAGACGGTGGCCGCCCGCACGGGCGGGGCCGATGAGGGAGAGCCCGGAGATCCGGGCGGCGCCCAGGACCCCGATGCGCAGCGGCTCGGCGTCGTCATGCCTTGCGTACCTCTTCCATGGTCACAGGGCGGTGTTCACGCAACGACAGGGTGCATGCCTCGGCGATCCAGCCGGCCTCGATGGCGTCGGCGACGGTGCAGGGGGAGGGCCGCAGACCCGCCGCGACCTCGGTGAAGGCGGTGAGCTCGGCCCGGTAGGCGGCGGCGAAGCGGTCCATGAAGAAGTGGTGCGGTGTGCCGCCGGGGAAGGTGGCGCCCGGTTCGACGGAGCGCAGCGGCAGCCTGTCCTCCAGGCCCGCGGCCACGCTGTCCGTCATGCCGTGGAGCTCCAGGCGGGCGTCGTAACCGCGGGGGTTGTGGCGGGCGTTGGAGACCACGGCAAGGGTGCCGTCGTCCAGGGTGAGGAGGGCGGAGGCGGTGTCCACGTCTCCGGCGGCCGCGATGTACTCGGCGCCGCGGTTGGCGCCGGTCGCGTAGACCTCGGTGACCTCGCGGCCGGTGATCCAGCGGACGGTGTCGAAGTCGTGCACGGCGCAGTCGCGGAAGATGCCGCCGGAGACGGCCACATAGGCGGCCGGGGGCGGCTCGGGGTCCAAGGTGGTGGACCGCACGGTGTGCAGTGGCCCGAGCTCACCGCTGACCACCGCCGCCCGCGCGGCCACGTACCCGGGGTCGAAGCGCCGGTTGTAGCCGATCTGGACCTCCACACCACCGCCCTCCACCGCGCGGAGGACATCGAGGCTCTCCTCGATCGTGCGCGCCACGGGTTTCTCACAGAAGACCGGTACGCCCGCCCGCACGGCGGCGAGGATGAGCTCGGGGTGGGCGTCGGTGGCCGCGGCGATCACGACGCCGTCCACACCGGCGGCGAGTACGGCCTCCGGCGAGTCGACCGCGCGGGCGCCGAAGCGCTCGGCGGCGGCGGTGGCGGCCGCGGCGACCGGGTCGGTGACCACGAGGGAGTCCACCGCGTCGAGGGTGGACAGGGTCTCGGTGTGGAAGGCGCCGATCCGGCCCAGGCCCATGATGCCGATACGCATGGGGGAGTTGTTCCTTTTCTGATGGTGCGGGTGCTGAGGGAGTGGCTTGAGGGCGGTGTTGCTTCTGGCGATGCGGCGGGTCAGCCGAGTCCGCCGAGGACGTTCTGGTCCCAGTCGATGACCGAACCGGTGACGACCCCGCTGCGGTCGGAGAGGAGGAGGACGACCAAATCGGCGATCTCGTCCACCTGGCCGAGCTTGCCCATCGGCTGGGCGCGGGCCGCCTCCTCGCGCCAGTCGTCGCCCGCGCCGTGGAAGGCCCGCTGGATGGCGTCCTCGCCCTCGGTGTCGGTCCAGCCCAGGTTGAGGCCGTTGACGCGGACGCGGTCCCAGCGGTGGGCGTGGGCGGCGTTGCGGGTCAGGCCCGCGAGCCCGGCCTTCGCGGCGGAGTACGGCGCCAGGAACGGATATCCGCCGTGTGCGCAGTTGGAGATGATGTTGACGATGGTGCCCGGGGCCTTCCTGGCCACCATGTCGGCGACGGCGGCCTGCATGGCGAAGAACGGGGCGCGCAGATTGATCGCGACATGCGCGTCGAAGAGCTCGGGCGTGGTGTCCAGCAGCGTCCCGCGCGAGGTGAGCCCGGCGGAGTTGACCAGACAGTCGATCCTGCCGTGGGCCGCCACCACCTGTTCCACGCTGCCGCGTGCCTGCGCGGGATCGGTCAGGTCGGCGCGGAGGAAGGAGGCCGTGGTTCCCTGGGCGGCGAGCTCCCCGGTCAGCTGCTCACCGGCTTCGGGGCGGCGTCCGGTGAACGCCACCGTGGCTCCTTCGCGGGCGGCGGCGCGGACGATGCCCGCGCCGATTCCCTGGCTGCCCCCGTTGACCAGGACGATCTTGTCCTGCAGCAGTCCCATGAGCGGTCCGTCTCCTTCAGCTCTGGCGGCGCTCGGCGCCGGCCCGCAGTTCGGTACGCAGGGTGTCCGGGGTCCAGTCCCGCTCCAGGGCGCGCCGGAGGGTGTCGGCCTGGGAGTCCGGGGCGAGGCCGCCGACCGGCGGGTCGAGGTCGAGGTTGGTGGGGAACGGGTAGCCCTCGGCGCAGGCCGCGACCACGTTGTGCAGCCAGTCCTCGGTGGCGCCTTCGGCCTTGCGCCGCCGCAGTACGGGGAAGACGGCGTTGACCACCGCCTCGCGGTCGACGGTCTCCATGGCGCGGCCGAAGGCGGAGGAGATCTGCAGCAGGTTGGCCATCCGCCGGATATCCGCCGAGCGATTGTGTCCGGCGGCGTGGAAGAGCGCGGGGTTGAAGAAGACCGCGTCGCCCGCCTCCAGCGGCAGCTGGACGTGGTGCTCGGCGAAGTAGGCCATGAACTCCGGGCGGCGCCAGGCCAGATAGCCGGGCTCGTACGCTTGCGAGTACGGCAGGTAGAGCGTCGGGCCGGACTCGACCGGCATGGCGCAGTGGGCGACCGCGCCCTGCAGGGTCAGCACAGGGGAGAGCCGGTGGACATGGGCGGGATAGGCCGCGGCCCGCGCCTCGGAGAGGAAGCCGAGGTGGTAGTCGCGGTGCACGCTCTGGGCCGCGCCGCCCGGGTTGACCTGGTTGATCTGTGAGGTGACCTGGTAGCCGGGGCCGAGCCAGGCGGTGGCCACCAGCGCGATGAGGTCGTTGGCGTAGTAGTCGGCGAAGACCTCCGGTGCGCTCAGGGCCAGCTTCTCCAGCGCGTTCCACACCCGGTCGTTGGCGCCGGGCTTGGCGAAGTGGTCACCGCGGGCGGCGCCCGCCGCCCGTTCCCGCTCGATCAGCGCCGTGAACGCCTCGGTGGCCCGGTCCAGGACCGACACGTCGGGGAAGGCGCCCTTGAACACCACGATGCCGGGGCCGTCCAGCAGGGCGTGGACCAGTTCCGCCTGTGCCTCCCGGCGACCGGGGGCCGTGGCGGCCCGGGCCCGCAGGCGGTCGCCGTCGTAGACGGGGACGTCTCGCTCCACAGCGTCGGCACCGGGATAGTCGCCGGGGTCGGTGGTCCGCTCGACCAGGGCGCGGAAGGCCTCGAGGGAGCAGTCGGCCTCACTGAGCCAGGCATGAGACCTCGGAGCGATGAGGGGCATTGCTTTCCGATCCTTCCCGTGGGCTGCGGCTTTCTGCCAGTGTTGTGATCGGCTGAGCATCGAGCAATCCTCAGCGGCCCATCAAAAACCCTTCAGGAAGGCACACCGATGGCCCATCCGTATCCCATCCGGGAGATCGCCCGGCAGGCGGGCCTGAGCGAGGCCACCGTCGACCGGGTGCTGAACAACCGGGGCGGGGTGCGCGAGAGCACCAGCCGGGAGGTCCATCAGGCGATCAAGGACCTGGACCGACAGCGCACCCAGGTCCGCATCGGTGGCCGCACCTTCCTGATCGACATCGTGATGCAGGCCCCTGAGCGCTTCTCCTCGGCGGTCCGCGCCGCCCTGGAGGCGGAGCTGCCCTCGCTGCGCCCGGCGGTGATGCGATCGCGCTTCCACTTCCGCGAGACCGGTCCGGTGGAGGAGCTGATCGCCACGCTGGACCGCATCGCCCAGCGCGGCGGCTGCCAGGGGATCGTCCTGAAGGCGCCCGACGTACCCGAGGTCACCGCGGCCGTCGGCCGCCTGGCCGCCTTCGGGCTACCGGTGGTGACCCTGGTGACCGACCTGCCCAGCAGCGCCCGCCGGGCCTACGTCGGCATCGACAACCGCGCCGCCGGGGCCACCGCCGCGTACCTCATGGGCCAGTGGCTCGGCGACCGCCCCGGCAATGTGCTCACCACCATCAGCCGGGGGTCCTTCCGCGGTGAGGAGGAACGCGAGATGGGCTTCCGCAGCGCCCTGCGCAACGCACACCCCGGGCGCACGCTCGTCGAGGTCACCGACAGCGACGGCCTGGACGCCACCCAGCGCGATCTGGTCCTGCGGGCGCTGCGACGCGACCCGGACATCCGGGCGGTCTACTCGATCGGCGGCGGCAACACCGCGACGATCCAGGCCTTCGAGGAACTCGGCCGCGGCTACGAGGTGTTCATCGCCCACGACCTCGACCACGACAACACCCGGCTGCTGCGCGAGCGCCGGCTGTCCGCGGTGCTCCACCACGACCTGGGCCAGGACATGCGCCGCGCCTGCCAGGTCATCATGCGGGCCCACGGAGCGCTCCCCGACGACGGCCCCTCGCTGCCCTCGCCCATCCAGGTCGTCACGCCGTACAACATGCCGCCCGACGCGGCCTGAGACGCCGGATCGCGGCACCCTCCCGGTATCCGCCGACACCCTCCGCTCGGCTTGGCGAGATCCCGTTGAACCACGTCACTCGTGCCACTGGGAGCCGTTTCCGCCCTCGCATAGCGTCGGAACAGGGCCAGACGGACTGGCCATCACCGCATATGAGGGAACATTTCATGCTCGCCCAGATCGTCCTGTTCGACGGCTTCGACCTCCTCGATGTGCTCGCCCCCTACGAAGTGCTGTACGCCGGTGGTATGGCCTCCGGAGGAGCGCTGCGCGCGGAGCTGGTGTCCGCCGAGGGGCCGCGTGAGGTGGTGAGCGGGGTCGGCGGCGTACCGCTGCGCGCCACGGCCGCCCTGGATCCCGCGAGGGCGGACCTGGTGGTGGTCCCCGGTGCCGCCGGCCGTGTCGGAGAGCCCGGCGAGGTCCCCGACCACGACGCCGACGCGGACGCGGGCGAGTGGCGGGAGGACGAGTTCATCCCCGTCCTGCTGGGCCGCACCCTGAACACCGGCCTGCCGGGGCTGCTGAAGGCCGCCATGGACCGCCCGGAGGTGACCGTCGCCACGGTGTGCGGCGGCTCGCTCGTGCTGGCCATGGCCGGTCTGCTGGAGGGCCGCTACGCCACCACCCACCACATGGGCCTGGACATGCTGGATGCCACCGGCGTCAACGCGGTCAGGGCCCGGGTGGTCGACGACGGCGACCTCGTCACCGGCGCCGGTGTCACCTCCGGGCTCGATCTGGGCCTGTACCTGCTGGAGCGCGAACTGGGGCCGCGGATCGCCCACGCCGTCGAGGAGCTGTTCGCCTACGAGCGCCGTGGCACCCCCTGGCGCCACCACGGGCCGTCGCCCGTCGCCCTGTGACCACACCGCCCCACCGCCATCCGCCCCGACCCACCGTAAGGAACCACACCACCATGTCCGTCGCAGACTCCGTCGAAGGCACCTGGGATCTGTCCATCTCCACACCCATCGGCCGGATCAAGGCCGTGATCGAACTCCGCGACGAGGGCGGCACCCTGACCGGTACGGCCCACGGTGCGGGAGAGGAGGTCCCGCTGGCCGATGTGGCGCTCGACGGTGACCAGCTCAGCTGGCGTCAGGCCATCACCAAGCCGATGCGGCTGAACCTCGCGTTCACGATGACCGTCGAGGGCGAGACGATGACCGGCACCTCCAAGGCCGGGCGACTGCCCTCCTCCAAGGTCACCGGACAGCGCCGTGCCGTCCCCGTGGCAGCGGAGAGCTGACCGAAGTGGCAGCGGAGGGCTGACCGAATACGCCTATGAGGGAACCGGGCCGATGGCCCGGTTCCCTCACTCGTCCCCTCGGTCAGTGGCGCACCGCGAGGCTCATGAGATCGGCACCCACGATCAAGCGGCCCGAGTAGCCCTTCTGGGCCAGCCGCCAGCGGCCGACCTCGTTGTTGGCGGGGACGAGATGGGTGAGCACGAGGTTCCGGGCGCCGGCCGCCTCGGCCACGTCCCGGCCCACCTGCTCGATGGTGGTGTGCGAGGCGAGGAGGTGTCCGCGCAGCGCGTTCGCCTGTTCGCACGCAAGAAGAAGCGGCAGTGCCAACTTTCAACGGAAAAGTGCCGCCCGGCTCAGACGAACTGCTGGACCACCAGCACGGTCGCGCTCGCCACCGCGAGCACCATGGCGACAGCCCTGGTGCGCCGCATGTCCAGCCGGCTCGACAGCGGGCGGGCGAGCAGCACCCCGATCGCCGCGGCCGGGGCGAGCAGGGCGGTGTGCCACAGGCTGTACGTGTGCACCGCCCCCGTCGCCGCCAGGGTGGCCAGACTCATCACCGAACCGGCCAGGAAGAACCCGCTCATCGTGGCGCGCAGCCGCGGTCCGCTCAGCCGCTGCCAGACCATGGCCATCGGCGGCCCCCCGATGGCGGTCGCCGTGCCCATCAGCCCCGACATCAGACCGGCCAGCAGCACCGACCGCCGTCGCGGCGCGGGCACGAAGCCGCGCAGGCTCACCGCCACGCCCGTGAGGACGACCGCGGCCACCAGGAGGGCGAGGTACCGGGCGGGCAGCATGGCCACCAGCGCCGCGCCGCCCAGCACCCCCGGCACCCGGCCGACCAGCGCCCACCCCGCACCCCGCAGGTCCAGGTGGCCGCCCTCCAGCACCAGCACCGCGCCCGTGACCCCGGTGGCGAGCAGCAGGACCGCCACCGGGGTGAGCGAGTGAACTCCGGCGGGCTCATGCTTCCGTCGGCCCGGCGCTCAGCGGGAAGTGGCACAGGCCCTCGTGCGACTCCTTCCCGGTGTCCGCCGTGCCGTCGCGGATCACGACAGGAGGAGTGAGCTCGGCGCACCGGGCCTCGCTCTTCCAGCAGCGGGTGCGGAACCGGCAGCCCGACGGGATGTCGTACGGGGACGGGATCTCCCCGCGCAGCTGGATCTCGTCGTCCTGGGCCTCACCGGAGACGTCGAGGGTGGGCGCGGCGGACATCAGGGCGGCGGTGTAGGGGTGCACGGGTCGGTCGAAGACGTCCTCGGTGGGACCGTGCTCGATGACCTTGCCCAGGTACATCACCGTCACCCGGTCGGAGACATGCCTGACCACGGACAGGTCATGGGAGATGAAGACGTAGGAGACACCGAGCCGTTCCCGCAACTCGGAAAGTACATTGAGTACTTGGGCCTGCACCGACAGGTCGAGCGCGGACACCGGCTCGTCGCACACGATGAGGTCGGGGTCGAGCGCCAGCGCGCGGGCGATGCCGATGCGCTGCCGCTGTCCGCCGGAGAACTCGTTCGGGTAGCGGTGGGCGTCGCTCTCCCGCAGCCCGACGAGGGACAGCAGCTCACGGACCCGCCGCTCCCGCGCCTGTGCCGTGGGCACGACGTCGCGGTGGGTGCGCCACGGCTCGCCGATGAGGTCGGCCGCGGACATCCGGGCGTTGAGCGAGGCGAAGGGGTCCTGGAACACCATCTGCACCCGGCGCCGCCAGGCCAGCAGTTCCCTGCCCCTGAGGGTGAACGGATCGGTGCCGTCGAAGCGCACGGTGCCCGCGTCCGGCCGCTCCAGCCCGAGCACCACCCTGGCCAGGGTCGACTTACCACATCCGGACTCGCCCACCAGCCCGAGCGTCTGCCCGCGCTCGACCCGCACATCGACGCCGTCGAGCGCGGTCAGACGCCGGCGGCCATGGCCGAACGACTTGGTCACGCCGCGGACCTCGAGCAGTGGCGGGGGAGTGGCGGAGCCATCGGCCCGCGGGCCGGCGGCGGTGGCGGTGGTGGCGTCGGTGAGGGGCGTCTCAGGCACGGTCGAGCTCCTCGGAGAAGTGGCAGGCGGCCGAACGCGAGGCCCCGACGGACATCAGAGGGGGGCGCTCCTGGGCGCAGCGCTCCTGGGCCAGCGGACACCTGGCCTGGAAGACACAGCCGGACGGGACCGCGCTGAGCTCGGGCGGGCTCCCCGGTACGGCGGGCAGCGGACGGCCCCTGACGGCGTGTTCGGGGACCGAGTCGAGCAAGCCCTTGGTGTAGGGGTGGCGGGGGCGGGAGAACACCTCCGCCACCGGGCCGGTCTCCACCACATTGCCCGCGTACATCACCACGACATCGTCCGCGCGCTGGGCCACCACCGCCAGATCGTGGGTGATGAGCACCAGCGCCATGTCCCGCTCGGTCTGCAGATCCCGCAGCAGCCGCATGATCTGCGCCTGCACGGTGACATCCAGCGCGGTCGTGGGCTCGTCGGCGATGAGCACATCGGGGTCCAGCGCGACGGCCATCGCGATCAGCAGCCGCTGGCGCATACCGCCGGAGAACTGATGCGGATACGCGCGGGCCCGCAGCCGGGGCTCGGGGATACCGACGCGGGTCATCAGCTCGACCGCCTTCTCCCGGGCATCGCGGCGCGACATCCCGCGATGGATGCGGAACGGCTCGGCGAGCTGCCTGCCGACCGGCTGTACGGGGTTGAGCGCGGTCAGCGCGTCCTGGAAGACGATCGACAGCACGGGGCCGGCGAGCTTTCTGCGCCCCGCCTCGCCCAGCCGCAGCACATCGGTGCCGGACACCTTCACGGATCCGCCCGTCACCTCGGCCGTCGGGTCGAGCAGCCCGACGATGGACAGCGCGGTCATCGACTTCCCGCAGCCGGACTCGCCCAGCAGCGCCAGCGTGCGCCCCTTGCGCACCTGGAAGCCGACACCGTTCACCGCCCGGACGGTGCCCGAGGGAGTGCGCAAGTCGACACAGAGCCCCTCGACTTCGAGCGCGGGGTGGCCGGTCCCGGCGGGCGCGGGCAGGGTGGAGGACTTCACGCGATCATCTCCGAGGGAACAGCGGCCCGGTTGCCGCGCCGCTTCCGGGGCAACGTCAGACGCCAGCGCTGGGCCGGGTCGGTGGCCAGGCGGACCCAGGCGGCGAGCACCGTGGCCGACACCGTGGTGAGCACGATCGCGACACCCGGCAGCACGGCGATCCACCAGGCCGTCTGGAGGTATTGGCGCCCTTGCGCCACCATCAGCCCCCAGCTCACATCGGGGGGCTGGATGCCGATGCCGAGGAAGCTCAAGGACGACTCGGTCAGCATGACGAAACAGAAGTCGAGCGTGGCCACGGTGAGCAGCGTGGGCAGCGCGATCGGCAGAATGTGCCGGTAGATGATGTTCCGGCTCGGTGTGCCGAAGGTCCGGGCCGCGTCCACGAACAGACGGCTCCTCAGCTCGGCCGACTCCGCGCGGGCGGTGCGCAGATAGACCGGGACGCGCGCGATGGCGAGGATCAGCACGATGTTCATCGCGCTGGGCGCGAAGACATACAGCACGACCACCGCGATCAGCAGGGACGGGAAGCTGAGGATGACATCGGCGACCCGCATCGCGACGGTCTCGCGCATGCCCCCGTGGTAGCCGGCCCACAGCCCCAGCGCCGAGCCGATCAGCAGCGAGCACAACACCGCGGGTACCGCGACGGACAGCGTCGTCCCCGCGGCGTCCACCAGCCGGGCCAGCACGCTGCGGCCCAGCACATCCGTGCCGAGCAGCCCGTAGAAGCCGTGGTCGAGGGAGGGCGGGCGCAGCGAGGCGCGCAGATCCTGCCGTACGGCTCGCTCCCCGATGAACAGCCGGCCGCACAGCGCGACGAGGAACACCCCGGCGAGGATGACGGCCGCGACGGCCGCGGCCCGGTCCCGGCCGAGCAGCAGCCACCAGCGGGGCGGGCGTTGGCGCGACGGGACGGCTGCCGCGCCGGAGGGCCGGTCGGCGGAGTCGGCGGGGTCGGTCATGGTGGCTCCTTCGCTCAGGCCGGTACCGCCTGGCGCACTCGGGGGTCGATCAGGGCGTGGCAGACGTCCACGAGGATGTTCAGCGCGAAGATCGTCACCGCCGTGAGCAGGACGGCGGCCTGCAACACCGCGAAGTCGCGCTGCAGAATCGAGTCGATCATGAGCTTGCCGATCCCGGGCCAGCCGAAGATCGTCTCCACCACCACCGCGCCGTTGACGAGACCGACGGTGAGATCCCCGGCCACGGTCAGTACGGGCGTGATGGAGTTGCGCAGCGCGTGTCCGAACACCACGCGCTTGGGGTCGGCTCCCTTGCTGCGCGCGACCTTCACATACGGCGCGGACAGCGCGCCGACCATGCTGCCGCGGACCACCTGCACCAGCACCCCGAACGGGCGGATCAGCAGAGTGGCGATGGGCAGCACCCAGATCTCGGGGCCGCCCAGGGTGCCGGAGGTCGGCAGCCAGTCCAGACCCACTCCGAAGACCAGTACCCCCACGATCGCGAACCAGAAGTCGGGGATGCTGGCCGCCGTCATCGACAGCAGACCGGCGATCCGGTCGATGGGCGAGTTGGGCCGGTACGCGGCGAGGCTCCCGACCAGCAGCGCCCCGAGGATCGCCAGGAGCATCGTCATCCCGGCGAGTTGGAGCGTGACGGGAAACGCCTTGAGCACCATCGACCCGGCCGGCTCCCCGGTGCGCAGCGAGGTGCCGAAGTCGAGTCGCGCGGCATTGGTGAGGTAGTCCCACAGTTGCACCGGGATGGAGTCGTCGAAGCCGTGGGCGGCGGAGAATTCGGCGCGTTGCTGTGGGGTGGCGCTCAGCGGGAGGTAGAGATCGACGGGGTTGCCGGTCAGGCGCGCCAGGCAGAACACGCCCAGCACCACGAACACCAGGGGGATCGCGCTGGAGATGACGCGCTTGCGCAGGAAGGAGGTCATCTCAGTGCCTCCCCGCCTTCGCGGGACTGACCTCGGCCAGCCGCATCTCGTCCCCGGTGGCGGAATCCGGCCGGTACCGCACCTTCGGCGACAGCCCCAGCAGCCCGCGCATATGGGCCAGATAGGCGTACTGCGCGACGGTCTCGTTCTGGTAGCCGAGCACCTCGGCGAACGCCTTCTCGCGTGCCGTGCCGGACAGCGCGTCCGCCGCGGCGATGCGCCGGTCGAGCTCCTTGGTGCCGAAGGTGGACTGCGGGCCGTCGCTCACCAGGTACTGACTGGTGGTGAAGGCCGCGTCCCCGGCCTGGTTGCCGTGCATGATCAGCAGTGCGACCGGCCCGACGTCACGGGGCAGCGGACGCAGCTGGTACTGAAGGTGGGTGGCGGTGTCCGCCATGCGAATCCTCACGTTCAGCCCCACCCGTGCCATCTCGTACTGCAGGGCCTCGGCCACTTCCGAGATGCCGGCGAACATGCCGTTGCGCGCCACGAGGGTGATCTGCCGGTGCACCGGGACACCGTCGGCGGCGGCCTGTTTCACCAGCGCACGGGCGGCGGCCACCTTGTACGGGACTGGGGCGAGGTCGTCGTTGTGGCCCACCACGCCGGGTGGGACGAGCTGTGCGGCCGGCTTGGCCAGTCCGCCGAGAAGGGCGTCGATGATGCCCTTGCGGTCGACGGCCATGCCGATCGCCTTGCGCACCCGGATGTCGTCGAGCGGCGCCTCGCGGCCGTCCAGGCGCAGGGCGGTGGTCTCGTTGTTGGGATAGGCCACGGTGTTGCCCTTGTCGGCGCTGGTGTGGTCCAGCGCCGTCGCGATGTCGACCTCGCCCTTGTCGATCATCGCGGCGCGGACGCCGGCGTCGCTGCGCCACACGTACCGGGCCCGGGGGTAGGCGGGCGCCTTCCCCCAGTAGTTCTCGTTGCGGGCGAGGGAGATGGAGACACCGGTCTGCCATGACTTGACGGCGTAGGGGCCGGTCCCGATCGGTATCCGCACCTTGGCCTTGGTGCTGGTGGTACGCGGCACGATCTCGACGAAGCTGAGCCGCAGGGGGAGGATGGGGTCGGTCTTCTCAGTGGTGACGGTCAGCCGGGTGGAGCTGACGGCGTGTACGTCGAGCTTCTCGTCGCCGAAGACGTAGCCGTCCACGTTGCAGGCGAGATCGGAGTTGACGGCGCGGTCGATGGAGAAGGCGGCGTCCTTCGCCGTGAACGGCCGCCCGTTCTGGAAGGTCACACCGGGGCGGATATCGAAGGTCCATGTCGTGGGCTTCGTCTGCCGCCACCCGGTCGCCAGCAGCGGATCCAGCTTCCCCGAGGTGGGGTCGCGTTCCACCAGCGGCTCGGTGATGTTGGAGCGGACGACGACACCGGTCGCGGTCAGCGATGACTCGCAGGGCTCCAGCGTCGGGGGCTCCTGGGTGAGGACGACCCGCAGGGTGCGGCCGTCCGCGCTTCCGGCGTCACCCGCCGCGTCACTGTTCGCCACGGCGCACGCGCTGGTCAGCAGCAGCGTGCCGGTCGTGAGAAGGGCGAGAACTGTATGGGCCCGGCCCCGTTCCCGGTGCGGGCTGGAGGGTACGGAGGACTTCATCGTCGGCGTATCTCCGAGGGTGCTGGCGGGTTGCCGCCCGAGAACGACAGTCGACATGGCTGTCTACACTTACGTACCCGGTCTGCATTTGTGGACGCCGAAGCTAAACCGGAGGTGCCGGTGCGTCAAGGGATCTGACAACAGGCGCAGGTAGAGCGGTCCTTGGTCGATACTTCCCGATCATTGACAGCCTCATGAGCCACGTGCACAAATGAAGACAGCGCCTATATATGAGGACGGTGGTCATGGCCAGGACGGCTGCCCCCGGTGGCGACCGAGGGATGCGCATCATGCTCAACCACCGGATTCTGAGCAGGTTCGGTGAGCGGCTGAGGACACGGACCGAGGACCGGCATGAGTGGCTGGACGTCTGCGACTGGGACGCGGCACGGATCGCCGACGCCATCGCCTCCGTCGATGTGTACGTGGGCTCACAGCTCACCGAGGACCACGCGCGCCGGGCCCAGCGCCTCCGCCTCGTCCATGTCGTTGGCGCGGGCTACGACGGCATCCCCCTGGAGGCGCTGGGGCCCGATGTGACCGTGGCGAACACCTTTCACCACGGCGCGTCGATCGCCGAACACGTCCTGATGTGCGTGCTGATGCTGTCCCGGCGGGTGCTCGCGGCCGACCGGGAGCTGCGGGCCGGGCGGTGGCGGAACGTGGCCGTCGATGCCACGCTGCCCTTCGGGGACACCCTGCGGGGCCGCCGTGTCGGAGTCATCGGCTTCGGCGAGACGGGGCGGGAGATCGGCCGGCTGTGCCAGGCGGTCGGCCTGGGTGTGCGGGCCGTGCGTCGCGATCCATCGGCCCCGCTGCCGGACGGTTTGCGCCCCGACTGGGTGGGTGGCACGGACCGGCTCCCGGAGTTGCTGGCGGACTCCGACATCGTCGTGGTGACTGTTCCGCTGAGCCCCGCGACCCGCGGACTGATCGGTCCCGCCGAACTCGCCGCGATGGGCCCTCAGGCCGTCCTCGTCAATGTCGCCCGTGGCCCGGTCGTACAGGAGGAGGCGCTGTACGAGGCGCTGTCGGCGGGCACCATCGCCGGGGCCGCCCTCGATGTGTGGTGGGCCGCCCCACCCCACGCGCCGAGCCGTCTGCCGTTCCACACGCTGCCCAATGTGGTGATGACACCGCACAACTCGGGCCACACGGAGGAGACGTTCGCCGCCCGGGCCACGGATATCGCGGCCAACATCAACCGCCTGGAGGCGGGGAGCCCGCTCGGCAATGTGGTGCGCGCCGGCCGGATGCGGGCCGTGCCCGATGGCCCCGCGGTGGAGAGTGTCTGAAGCGGCTCAGGGGGCGATGGTGAGGTGGCTGATCAGGCCCTGATGGAGCGTGAAGCGATAGCGAAGGTCGACGGTGCCGCCGGGGAAGTCGCCCTCGAGCCGCTGGGTGACGGTGCAGTGGTCCGGGCCCTCGTGCTCGGCCCCGAGGAATGTGGTGGTGTAGGTGAACTCCGAGGTGGCGCGGTCCAGCCACCGCTCGATGGCGGGGATCCCCTCGTAGGTGTTGCCGTCGTCGACGACCGTCGCGTCCGGCGCCAGCGCGGTTGAGGCCGCGGACACGTCGTGCTCGTTGTGTGCCTTCAGGTACCGCTTGACGGCGTCGGGCAGATCGGTGGCGTCGAGGGGCGTGGTGCGGTCGGTCATGGCTGCCTCGCTGATGGTCTGTCGGATGGGGATTCTCGGTCGGTTCTCGGATGGGACGGCTCTCAGACGGCGGGTACGGTGCCGCCGTCGATGACGTGCTCGGCGCCGACGATGGCGGAGGCCCGGTCGGAGACGAGGAAGGCGACGAGTTCGGCGACCTCTTCGGGCCGGTTGGGACGCCCGAGGGGGATGCCGCCGAGGGAGTCCATGAGCGATGCCAGAGCGGACTCCCGGTCACCGGTCTGCTCGGCGATGCGGTCGATGAGCGCCTCGGCCGCGCTGGTCTGGATGAACCCGGGGGACACCGTGTTCACCCGTACCCCGAGCGGTGCCACCTGGTTGGCCAGGCCCTTGCTGTAGGTGGTGAGCGCGGCCTTGGCGGCGGCGTAGGCCAGCGTGCCGTTCCACAGCGGCATCCGCCGCTGGATCGAGGAGACATGGACCACCGCGCCCCCGCCTCGTTCGATCATGCCCGGGATCAGGGCGCGGTCCAGGCGGACGGCGCCGAGCAGATTGTGGTTGAGCTCCTGCTGCCAGATCTCCTCGGACATCGCCTCGAAGCCACCGGCGGGCGCGGCCGAGCCGCCGAGCGTATGGACCAGGATGTCCGTGCCGCCCAGCCGCCGCCTCGCCTCCCGCGCGATGTGTTCGGCGCCTTCCGGTGTGGTCAGGTCGGCGCCGACGAAGTCGTCGTCGCGGACGTCCTCGGGCTGAGAGCGGGCGGTGACCAGTACGGTCGCACCGGCCGTCCGCAGCCGGGCCGCGACCGCCGCTCCGGTGCCCTTGGTGCCACCGGTGACGAGGGCGCGACGGCCGGAGAGAGAGTCATTGGGTGTGGGCAAGGCTGTCCGTTCCGGAATGCGCGCAGGGCGCACCCCTTGTGACTGCTAAAATAGAAGCAAGTAACTTTCACATTAGCAGTAACTCGGGAGGGTGTCGCAATGGCAAGCCGGATCAGGCTGGAGGACCGTGAGTGCCCGCTGTCGACCACGGTTCAGCATGTGGGGGAGTGGTGGACGCTGCTGATCCTCCATGACGCCTTCGACGGCTATACGCGCTTCGATCAGTTCCAGCAAAGCCTGAACATCTCCACCAGCATGCTCACCACGCGGCTGAAGACCCTGGTGGCGGACGGCCTGCTGGAGCGGCGCCCCTATCAGACCAACCCGGTGCGCCATGAGTACGTGCTGACCGAGCGCGGCCGTTCGCTGCGGCCCGTGGTCGTCGCGTTGGCCGCCTGGGGCAATCAGCACCTCGCGCCGGAGGAGCGCGCCATGATCCTGGTCGACGCCCGCACCGGCGAGGAGGCCGAACCCGTCGTGGTGGACGCGCGCACCGGTCGAAGCCTCGATGACAGCGAGATGTACGTGTTCACCGCGGGCCCGGCCGCGAGCGAGGCGATGCGCGCCCGCTACGCGGAACTGGAGCGGCAGTTCCCCGTGCCCCACTCGCGCGCGTCCGAGTAGAGACGTACCGAAGATCACCGCGGCCGATGTGGCGGAGCAGACCATGGAAGCCCTGGCGAACGACTGGCCAGAAGCTTCCACCGATGAGGGGAGCAGGCAGGCCAAGGCCGCCTTGTCGCAGCCTCTGCTCGCGACCCCGGCCCCGGTATGTGATGTGCCGCGTCGGCGCTTACGTTGTCCGTGTCGGGCCAACGGCCGTTTCTCCCACCCGGACATCCCTCAGCGCAGCGAAGGCGGCGATTGTGTCAGAAGAGCGTCAGGACACCACGCGGGGCCAGGACACCACGCGGGGCCAGGACACCACGCGGAGTCAGGACACCACGCGGGCCGAGTTGATGAGTCGGCCCACACCGCTGGAGGCCGCGCCACGCCTGGCCCGTGCCATCGGGCTGGAGCCCGATGACCTGTGGGTCAAGCGTGACGATCTGATCGGGCTGGGCGGCGGCGGCAACAAGGTCCGCAAGCTGGAGTGGACGGCCGGTGCCGCCCGTGCCGAGGGCGCCACCACGCTGGTGACCAGCGGGGCCGCCCAGAGCAACCACGCCCGTCTGACGGCCGCGGCCGGGGCCCGGCTGGGCATGGACGTGGTCCTGGTCCTCGCCGGTGCGCCGACCGAGGGAATGACTGGCAACATCGCGCTCGACGGTATTTTCGGCGCCCGTGTCGTATGGGTGGGCGAGGTGAGCGAGGCGGAACTCGCGGCGGCCGTGGAGGACGTGGCCCGCGACCTGCGCGAGCGGGGCGCCCGGCCCGCGGTGATCCCCTTCGGCGGCTCCAGTGTGCTGGGCGCCCGGGGCTATGCCGCGGCGGGGACGGAACTCCTGGTGCAGGACCCGGACCTGACCACGGCGGTGGTGGCGGTCGGATCGGGCGGCACCATGGCCGGTCTCGTCCACACCCTCGGAGCCGAGCGGGTGCTGGGGGTGCACTGCGGAGCCGTCGCCGATCCGGAGCACACCGTCGGCCACCTGGCCGAGGGGCTGGCCGGACAGCCCGCGGCCACGTCCCTGCGGCTGCGCCTGGATCAGGTCGGGCCCGGTTACTCCGCGCTCACCGAACCGGTCATGGACGCCATCACCACGGCGGCCCGCACCGAAGGCATCGTCCTCGACCCCATCTACACCGGCCGTGCCCTGGCCGGTCTCATCGCGGCCGTCCACGACGGCCAGGTGCGCCCAGGGCAGCGCACGGTCTTCGTGCACACCGGCGGACTGCCGGGCCTGTTCGGGCACCCCGGGACACTGGAGCGGGCGCGTTCCGCCGTGGCCGACGCCGCCGTACGGTGGCCGCGCGGCTGACCGTCGCACCGGCACCACCCCGCCGTGCTTGAACGATCCGGTGTCACTCCGCGCGGGACTCCGCTCCCTCGGCGGCATCGACGACCGCGTCGGCGCACATGGCGAGTCGGCGGGCCAGAGCGCGCACATGGTCGCGCAGGGCGTCCGGATGCTCGATCACGAACGGGAGGTCCAGCCAGGCGAGTACGGAGGGCACCCACTCCAGCCGCTCGGCCCGCAGCTCGACCCGCACCCATGCGCTGCCTTTCCCCTCCTCGGGGGCAGCGGCGGCGTCCCACGCCGGTTCGGCGGGGAGTTCCCGCACGGTGGCGAGCCCGGGCGGGAGCCGGTGGCGGACCTGCTCGACCGTGCCCTGGACCCGGAGCGACACCTCGTGCAGATACGGCACTCCGGCCAGCCCGGACAGCACCCTGGCGGCCGGGTCGAACCTCTCGGGCACATCGAACGACCCCGGTAGCACCGAGGCCGTCTCGATCCGGTCCAGCCGGAACGTGCGCACCTCGCCGCTGACCGAGTCCGCCCCCGTCACATACCAGCGCCCGGAGTGTGCGACGACCCCGTACGGATGCACGGTGCGTTCGCTGCGCCGCCCCTTCCAGGCGGTGTAGCCGATGGCGACGGGCCGGCGGTCCCGCGCTGCCTCCGCGAGCATCAGCAGCACGCTCGTCTCCGGGACGGCCATGGGGCGGGCCGGGGCGGTGAAGTCGGCGGTCGCCAGCAGCGCGTCCAGCCGGCGGCCGAGCGCCTCGGGCAGCACCCGGCGCACCTTGGCGGCGGCGCTCTCCGCCGCCGCGACGGACGTGGTCACCAGCCCGGCCCGGCGACCGGCGACCAGCCCGAGCAACACGGCCAGCGCCTCCTCGTCGGTGAGCATCAGCGGCGGCATCCGATAGCCCGGTGCGAGCCGGTAGCCGCCGTAGCGGCCGCGCACCGACCGGACCGGGACGTCCAGGTCGATCAGATGGCCGACATAGCGGCGGACGGTGCGCTCGTCCACGCCGAGCCGGTCGGCCAGCTCGGCGACGGTACGGGTGCCACCGGCCTGGAGGATCTCCAGCAGGGCGAGCACGCGGGCGGTCGGTCGGTTCATACCGGGCAAGTATTCCGCGAATACCGGGCGGATGCTGTCCGGTATCCCTTCTAGCGTCTGGGCCATGGCAACCTACGTACTTCTTCCCGGGTTCTGGCTCGGGGCCTGGGCCTGGCGCCCGGTGGCGGATGACCTGCGCGGCCATGGGCACGATGTCCACTCCCTCAGCCTGACCGGGATGGGCGAACGAGCGCACCTGGCCCGGCCCGACACCGACCTGGAGACGCACATCACCGATGTGCTCAACCTGATCCACTACGAGGACCTGCACGATGTGGTGCTGGTCGGGCACAGCTATGCCGGTGCGGTGGTGGTCCCGAGCGTGGCGGACCGGATGCCCGACCGGATCAGCCGCCTGGTGTTCATCGACAGCGGACCGCTGCCGGACAGGATGTCCCATCTGGAGTTCACCCCGCCGGAGGAGCAGTCGCGCAACGCCGAGCTGGTCCGTACGGAGGGGGACGGCTGGCGGCTGCCGCCCCCGCCGTGGCGGCAACTGGCCTCCGAGGCGCCCGGGCTGCCGGACGACACGCTCGAACGGCTGGTGCGGCTGTCGGTACCGCAGCCATGGGCCACCGCCACCACCCCGGTCCGGCTGACCGAGGCGTGGGAGAAGCTGCCGCGGCTGCATGTGCTGTGCAGCTTCCGGGTGGCAGAGGTACGGGCGCGGATCGGGGTCGTTCCGGCGTTCCGTCATATGGCCACCGAGGGCTGGGCGTACCGGGAGCTGCCCGGCTGGCACTGGCCGATGTTCGACCGGCCCCGTGAGCTGGCGGCGATCCTGCACGGCGCGGCCTGACGAGTTCCTCGGCTGTTGCTCGCTGATGGCACGGCCCGCTTCATGGCGGGCCGTGCCATGAGCTTTCCCCGCTGCCCATCAGTTCCCGCTGCCCTCAGTTTTCCCGGACCAAGAGTGATCAGTTCCCGATTCGAGTGCTTGCGACTCTAGACAGGACTGAACATGTATGGCTAGCGTCCGGACATGCCTAAACAGGTCCTCAAGCATCAGCGCATCGCCCGCGTCCTGGCCCGTGAGATCCACAGCGGCGCCCTGGAGCCGGGCAGCAGGCTGCCCGGCGAACACGCGCTCACCCGGCGCTTCGCGGTCAGCAGGGCCACCGTCCGCCAGGCGCTGGACGAGCTCAGCAAGCAAGGGCTGATCTCCACCCACGCGGGCGTCGGCTCGTTCGTCACCTTCGACGGCGGCCTGCTGGACAACCGGCTGGGGTGGACCAGGGCACTGGCCGACCAGGGAGCCCAGGTCACCACCGAGGTGCTCCGTCTCGAAGCGGTGCGCGATGCCCGGCTGGCCGGTGAACTCGGCCTCGAGAGCGTCGAGTTCATGGCGCTCGACCGGTTGCGGGTGCTCCCGGGGGGCACTCCGGTCGCGCTGGAGCGCAGCCGGGTTCCCATGGTCCCGGCCCTGGCCGACACCCCCGTAGGCGGACTCCTCGACGGCTCGCTGACCAAGACCCTCGCCGCGGTCGGCATCCGGGCCACGCACGGGGACGAGTGGGCGTCCGTGCGCCAACTGGCCGCCGACGAGGCGACCCTGCTCCGCCGCCACGTGGGAGAGGTCTGGCTCAACACCCGCCGGGTCAGCCGCGGAGCCGATGGCCGGATCGTCGAGCAGGTGACCAGCCTCCTGGACCCCGCCCGCTTCCAGCTGCACCTCGGCTTCGGCGAGAGCCCCGACGAGACGGCCCTGGGCAGCGGCAATGAGGCATCCGCGAGGAAGCAGCCCCGATGAAGCAGTCCCGATGAGACCGCACACCGCGCCCCGCGACGGGCAGCCCGCCCCCGCCCGACGTACCGCCTCCGCGCACTGACAGGAAGCCCGAATGAACCACCAGCACGACCGCGCGCTCGGCGCCCTCTACGGCCTGGCGATGGGCGACGCCCTCGGTATGCCCACCCAGATCATGTCCCGGCGGTCCATCGTCGCCCGGTTCGGCACCGTCACCGATTTCGAACCCGGCCCGGAGGACAACCCGGTGAGCGCGGGAATGCCCGCCGGTTCGGTCACGGACGACACCGATCAGGCCGTCATCGTCGGCCGGCTGCTGACCGGGTCCGGTGGCCGGATCGACCCGCTGCGGCTCGCATACGAGCTCCTGGAGTGGGAGCGCGCCATGAAGGCCAAGGGCTCCTTCGATCTGCTTGGCCCCTCCACCAAGGCCGCCCTGGAGGCCGTGTCCCGTGGCGTACCGCCGGAGGAGGCGGGCAAGTCCGGTGCCACCAACGGCGCGGCCATGCGGATCACCCCCGTCGGCGTCGCCTTCCCCGACACACCCCTGGAGCCCTTCCTCGACCGGGTCGCGGAGGCGTGCCAGGTCACCCATGACACCTCCATCGGCATCGCCTCCGCCGCCGCCGTGGCCGCCGCCGTGAGCCGTGGCATCGACGGCGGCGACCTGGAGGACGCCGTCGGCGCGGCGATCACGGCGGCCGCGGCCGGTGCCGAGCGCGGCCACTGGGTCGCCGGGGCCGATATCGCCGCCCGCATCGGCTGGGCCGTGGACTTGGTCCGCGCAACTCCCGAGCGGCAGGCCCTGGACCGCGTCTGCGACCTGGTCGGCACCAGCGTCGCCAGCCAGGAGTCGGTCCCCGCCGCCTTCGCCGTGCTGGCCCTCGCCGAGGGCGAGCCATGGCGGGCCTGCCTGCTGGCGGCCAACCTCGGCGGCGACTGCGACACCATCGGCGCCATAGCCGGCGCCATAGCCGGTGCCGTCAGCGGGGCCTCCGCCCTGCCCGACGACGCCCTCGCCACCCTTCGCTCGGTCAACGACCTCGACCTGGAACCGCTGGCCAAGGCCCTGCTCGCGCTGCGCGCCGACACGGCCGAATGACACACACCTCCGCCCCCACATCCGCACCGGAGCGCCCCCGGACAGAAAGACAGGTACCACCATGGCGGCTTCAGAGAACGACCGCGTCGGCTCCGTGGAGACCAGAGGCATCGAGCCGGTTCCCGACGCCGAGCGCCACGGCCACGCGAGCCAGATGTTCTGGACCTGGTTCGCCGCGAACATCAGCATCCTCGGCCTGCCGCTCGGCGCGGCGCTGGTCAGCTTCCGCGGCCTGAACATCTGGCAGGCGGCCGTCGTGGCCATCCTCGGCTCCTTCGGCTCCTTCGCCCTGGTGGGCGCCCTCAGCATCGCCGGGAAGCGGGGCGGAGCGCCCGCCCTCACCCTCTCCCGCGCGGTGTTCGGGGTCCGTGGCAACGCAGGGCCCACGCTGGTCACCTGGATGAGCCGGCTCGGCTGGGAGACCATCAACACCACCACGGCCGCCTTCGCCCTGCTGGCGCTGCTCGACGCCGCCTTCGGCATCCGGCGGAACACCGTCCTGACCGTGGTGTGCCTGCTGGTCTTCATCGGCTGCACCCTGCTGATCAGCGGCCTGGGCCACGCCACCATCATGTGGATCAACAGGTGGGCCAGCTATGTCTTCGGTCTGCTCAACCTGGTCGTGATCGGCTTTCTCGCCACCACCGTGGACTGGGGCAAGGTCTTCCACGCCCCGGTCGGGCCGGTGAGTTCGATGGTCGTGGGCGTCGGCATGATCGCCGCCGGTACCGGGATCGGCTG
Source organism: Streptomyces sp. MK37H (assembly GCF_018035285.1). NCBI lineage: Bacteria > Bacillati > Actinomycetota > Actinomycetes > Kitasatosporales > Streptomycetaceae > Streptomyces > Streptomyces sp. MK37H. The sequence goes on from NZ_JAAAYH010000019.1 coordinate 21,524, forward strand.
GGCCAACACCGGGGCCGACTACGCCCGTTACCTGCCGCGGCGGATTCCCGGTGGCAGGCTGGTGGCCGCTTCCGCCTTCGGCGCCGGTATCCCGCTGGTGGTGCTGATCTCGCTGGGCTCGCTTCTCGCGGCGGGTGAACCCGATCTGGCCTCCGCCTCCGACCCCGTCTCGGCGATCAACACGATGCTGCCGTCGTGGATGTCCATCCCGTATCTGATCGCCGCGTTCGGTGGACTGCTGCTCTCCAACCACCTGTCCGTGTACTCGGCCGGGCTCACCATGATCACCCTGGGCATACGGGTCCGGCGCACTCTCGCCGTCGGCCTGGACGTGGTCGTCACCTTCGCGGGCGGGATCTACTTCATCCTGATCGCCAAGGACTTCTACGGCCCGTTCATCACCTTCCTCACCCTCCTCGCCGTCCCCATCAACGCCTGGGTGGGCGTCTTCGCGGTCGACCTGATACTCCGCCGGTCCTACGACGGCGCGGCCCTGATGGACGTCGGCCGCTCCAGCCGCTACTGGTTCCGGGGCGGGGTCGCCTGGGCCGCGATGATCGCCTGGGCGGCGGCCATCGTGGTGGGCCTGCTGTTCACCGAGGCCAGCACCAGCGCCACCGACGTGTGGTTCTCCGGGCCGCTCGCCCACAGCTGGATCGGGTCCAACGGGCTGGGATGGGTGGTGACCCTGGTGCTCGCGGCCGTCGTCTACGCCCTGCTGCGCCGGCTCGACGGCACCGTCCGCGAGGAGGCGTCCGCGCAACCGCCCCAGCAGCAGGTGCTGCCCGCCCCGGCCGCGCGGGAGCTCTCATGACCGGCCACGACGGCGTCCCCGGCGCCTCCGGCGAGGCCACGGGCGGTCGGCTGGTCCTGCTCGGCAACGCCATCGTCGACCTGGTGATGCGGGTGCCCGCACTGCCAGAACGCGGCGGCGACATCATCTCCCGGGACACCACCCTCACCACGGGCGGCGGATTCAACGTCCTCACCGCCGCCCGCCGCCTGGGGTTGCCGGCGGTGTACGCGGGTGCCCACGGCACCGGGCCGTTCGGCGACCGGGTCCGGGCGGACCTCGCCCGCGAAGGCATCGAGGTGCCGCTGCCTCCGCTCACGGAGGAGGACACCGGGTTCTGCGTGGCCTTCGTCGACGGCGGTGGCGAGCGCACCTTCGCCACCAGCCTCGGCGCCGAGGCCGGGCTGACCGAGGCCCACGCGACGGCCGTGCTCGCCGCACTGTGCCCCGGCGACCTGGTGCAGATCTCCGGATACGGGCTCGCCTACCCGGTGAACGGCCCGGTCCTGGCCTCGCTCGTGGCACGGCTGCCGGAGCACACCCGGGTCTTCCTCGATCCGGGCCCGCTGGCCGACCAGATCCCGGAGGAGGTGCTGGAGCCCGTTCTGGCGCGCTGCGACTGGGTCAGCTGCAACCAGCGCGAGGGGCGGCTGCTGACCGGCCGGGACGACGCCCGGGAGGCCGCGGCGGCGCTCGCCGACCGGCTGGGCCCGCGCACAGGTGTGCTGCTGCGGGCCGACGCGGACGGCTGCTGGCTGGTCCCGCCCGGCGGAGAGCCCGCGCACATCCCCGGCCGCCAGGTGACCGCGGTCGACAGCAACGGCGCGGGCGACGCCCATACGGGAGCGCTCCTGGCCCTCCTCGGCCACGGGCTGGACCTGAGCAGCGCCGTACGGGGTGCCAACGCGGCGGCCGCCTTCGCGGTCACCCGCCACGGCCCCGCCACCGGGCCGACCGTCGGCGAGCTGCTGGACTTCCTCGACGGCGAGCCGCTCGCGGCGCGGCTGTCCTCGGCGCTCGGACGGTAGCCCGCGCGCGGGCCCGCCGTCAGCGGGCGGGCACCGGGTGAGTCCGAACCCCTGACACGAGCGACGCTTCACTCGGCCGCTTCGGACGGGTCCTTCTCGTCGTCAGGGGTGTGCTCATACGCGCGCAGGACGTGGTCGCGCACCGCGGTCAGGATGCGGTCCGACAGATCGTCGCCCGCGCAGGCCCGTGACAGCACCAACGCCCCCACCATGGTGGACAGTTCGACGAGAACGGACTCCTCGTCGGCCGCCGTGTCGCCGGCCGTCCTCGCGTTGCGCTCCATCCCGCCGATCAGGTTGCGCACACCTTCGACGTACGCCCCCTTGAGCGGGTCACCGGGCTCCGCGTGTGCGGCGTCCACCGCCAGCGCCGCGGCGGCGCACCCCAGCCCGGGGTTGTCGCGGTGCCGGGCGGACAGATAGGTGGCCAGGAAAGCCGCCCGGGCGCCGCTCGTGTCCTCGCCCTCGGGGGGTTTCTCCATGTCGGCGAGGCGTTCGGCGAACGCGGCCGAGCACGCCTGGGCGACCAGGTCGTCCTTCGAGGCGAAGTGGCGGTAGAAGCCGCCGTGGGTCAGACCTGCCGCCGCCATCGCCTGCGGCACGCTCACCTTGTCGGCGCCGTGGGTGCGCACCAGCTTCGCGGTGGCCGCGATCACCTGCTCGCGGTGGCGTTCGGCCTCGGCTCGGGATGCTCGGGGCATGGTCGGTACTTCCTTCTGCGTGTGGTGCCGGACTGGGGTACCGGATGCCGGTACCGCGTCGATGATATTTGCGTCCCATTTTAGATGATGCTAATAATCTATTCCAGCGCGCCGCTGGGCGGCGGCCTCATGGGCCGCCGTCTCCGCCGGTTCGTGCGCGCGATTCCACACGTTCGACAGGGAGGCCCGACATGGTTGCGATCGATAGTTCCGTGGTGCTGGTGACCGGAGGCCAACGTGGCATCGGCAAGGCGTATGTGGAGGCACTGCTCCGGCGCGGAGCGGCGAAGGTCTACGCGACGGCGCGAAAGCCCAGCCCCAGCGAGGACCCGCGGGTCGAGGCCGTTTCCCTCGATGTCAATGACGCGGACGCGGTCGCCGCTCTCGCCGACCGGGCCACGGATGTGGACATCGTCATCAACAACGCGGGAGTGCTCCTGCCCTCGCCGCTGCTGACGGCGGACATGGCCGATGTGGTGGCCACGTTCGAAACGAACGTCTTCGGGCCCCTCCGGGTGGCCCGTGCGTTCGCCCCGGTCCTCGCCGCGAGGGGTGGCGGCGCGCTGGTCGACATGCACTCCGTGCTGTCCTGGGGCGCCGGCGCGGCCGCCTACGGCGCCTCGAAGGCCGCCCTGTGGTCAATCACGAACTCTCTCCGCATCGAGCTGGCGGAGCAGGGAACCCAGGTGGTCGGGGTGCACCTCGGGCTCGCCGACACCGACATGGTCGCCGGGATACCGAGTCAGAAGATCTCCCCGGCCGAGGTCGTGGAGGCGGTCCTGGACGGTGTCGAGAGCGGCGGCAACGAGGTGCTCGTCGACGACGTGACCCGGCAGATGAAGGCGGCGCTCGCCGGGCCGGTGGAGGGCCTCACGGTTCGTCTCGGAGGCTGACCGCCCGCCGCGGACAGCCGCTCGCCCGTCACCACCGTTCGACTTCACTCGTCCTGAAGGAGAGAGCAATGCCCCTGTGGCACGTCTACCATCCGGTCGACGCCTACTCCGCGGAGCAGAAGCGGCAATTCGCCGCGGACGTCACGGAGTACTACACCCAGGTCGGTCTGCCGAAGTTCTACGTCGTCACCCTTTTCCACGAGGTCCCCGAGTCCTCGTTCCTGGTCGGCGGGGAGCCGTCGGACAACACCGTCCGGGTCGTGGTCGAGCACATCGCCCGCCACTTGACGGACCCCGAGGTGAGGAAGAAGGGCACCGAGGGGCTCAATCGCCTGCTGGCCCCTCACACCCGGGACCGCGGGCTGCACTGCGAGTTCCATGTCGACGAGACACCCCGGGACCTCTGGATGATCGACGGGATGTGGCCCCCTCCCTCGCGCAGCGAAGCCGAACAGCTCTGGGCGAGGGAGAACCGCCCGGTGGCGTACTGACCGCGACCGCGGTCCTGACCTGGACCGCGACCAGATCACGGCACCGCGAGGCCGTCGACATCGATCGGCGGCCTCGCCCCCTCCCCGCGAAATCCGTGGCCGAGCGGGGGTGGGTCTGATTGGATCGCGGCATGGCCCAGGAAGACACGCGGAAGATCGGGATCCTGCTGTTCCCGGACGTGGAGGAGCTCGACGCCATCGGTCCATGGGAGGTGTTGTCCTACTGGACCCGCAACTTCGCCGAGGACGGATGGCAGGTGTTCTGCTTCTCCGCCGATGGAAACCCTGTGACCTGCGCGAAGGGGCTCACCGTCGTGGCCCATCACGCGATGGCCGACCTGCCCGCACTGGATGTGCTGCTGCACCCCGGCGGCCAGGGGACCCGGCCCCAGCTCGAGGACGACCAGCATCTGGAGTGGGTCCGGGCCCAGCGGCGATCCGTTCCCCTGATGACGAGCGTGTGCACGGGCTCGCTGGTCTACGCGGCGGCCGGGCTGCTGGCCGGGCGGCCCGCGACCACGCACTGGGCGTCGCTGGACCGGCTCGCCGAGCTCGACCCGACGATCGACGTACGGCCCGACGAGCGGTTCGTCGACGACGGTGACCTGATCACCTCCGCGGGGGTCTCGGCCGGTATCGACATGGCCCTTCACCTGGTCGCCAGGCTGGCCTCGCCGGAGCGCGCACGTCAGGTGCGGCGTGGCATCCAGTACGATCCGCGACCACCGGTGTGAGCTCAGCCGGGGCTGGAGCGGCCGTGCCGCCAGTATCCGAAGAACGCGATGTCCGGCTTGGGCACGCCGCGGTCGCGCACCAGGTGGCGGCGCAGCCCGGTGGCCAGTCCGGCTTCCCCGGCGACCCAGGTGTAGAACCGGCCCGGTCGCAGCGACGACGTTCTGACCGCGTCGAGCGCCAGTCCGCCGGGCAGGGTGTCCGCGCCGTCCCGGGCCAGCCACCGCACCCGTACGCCCTCGGGGGCGGTGATGTCCGTACGGATGTCGGCGGTCCCGGGCACCTCCAGGAAGACCTCCGCCACCAGCGACGCCGGAGCGTCCTCGAGGATGGCGAGGATCGCCGGTACGGCGCTCTCGTCCCCGGCGAGCAGCTGCCATTCGGCATGGGCAGGTGGCAGATAGCTCATGCCCATGTCGAAGATGCCCGCCGGGTCTCCGGGCCGGGCGTGCCGGGCCCAGGTGGTGGCCGGGGTGTCGCCGTGCAGGGCGAACTCGATGTCCACCCCGCCGAGTTCGGGCCGGGCGCGCCGGATGGTGAAGTTGCGTACCCATGGTCGGCGTGATTTCGGCAGGAGGAGTAATTCCGCCATCCACGCCTCGCTGGAGAGCTTCGGCATCCTCAGCCCGTCCTGCCCCTCGCGGGGGAAGAACAGCCGCACCATCTGGTCGAAGCCCATGGGCTTCAGGTGCTCCAGTTCGGGTCCGCCGAGTGTGATGGTCGAGAAGGCGGGGGACAGCTGAGTGTTCCGGCGCACCTCCAGCGTGATCATTTGCCGTGATTCGGGCGTGCGCATCTTGGGCAACATGTCGTTCCTCGCGTTGCGTTGGGGCCGCTCGCCGCCTGGTCACAGGTCCACGACGAGCCGCGGGGACAGGGCGCGGGACACACAGGCGTACATCCGGCCCGCGGGGGCGCCGATGTGGTCCCGGTGTTCGGGTTCGCCGTCGAGCACGGCCACTTCGCAGCTGCCGCAGACGCCTTCGCGGCATCCGGACGCCACGGGGAATCCGGCGTGGGTCAGGGCGTCCAGCAGCGACTCGTCGTCGGGCACCTGAACCGTCCGCCCCGACCGGGCACATACCGCCTCGAACGCGGTGTTGGGCGCGAACGACCTGGCCGCCGGGCGGAACCGCTCCGCGTACAGCCGCCCCGAGGGGAACGCGTCCTCCGCCGCGGCGAGCATCGGTCCGGGGCCGCAGGCGTACACCACGGCACCGGGGCTCAGCGCGGATGCCAGAGCCGCGAAGTCCGGCCTGCCCTGCTGCCGCGTGGCGACGATCCGCACCCGATCGCCGTAGGAGGAGCGCAGTTCGTCGACGAAGGGCATGGACGCCACCGACTGCCCCAGGTACACGAGCGACGCCGGGACGTCCGACGCGGCCGCCGCCCGCAGCATCGGCAGGATCGGGGTGATGCCGATCCCGCCGGCGAGGAAGAGGTACTCCGGCGCGGGGAGCAGCGGGAAGTGGTTCCGGGGCAGCGACACATCGAGGGGGCGGCCCTGGCGCAGGAACCGGTGGATGTACTCCGAACCACCCCGGCTGAGGCGGTCGTGCCGTACCGCGACGCGATAGGACTCCCGGTCCGCCGGGTCTCCGCAGAGCGAGTACTGCCGGGTCAGCCAGTTCGGCAGCGCCAGGTCGATATGGGCGCCCGGCTCCCAGGGCGCCAGCGGGCCGGTGGTGCCCCACAGGACGAGGGAGACGACGTCTTCGGCGACCTGCTCGATGTGGTCGACGACGGTCTGTTGCATCGTTGATTCACCTTGTGCCGTGGTCAGTAGAGTTTCCGGTAGCCCTCTTCGAGAGCGTGTGTGAGCGCCATCGGGTCGATGTCCATCCCGAATTGGGCGGTGGCGATCTCGCCGACCGACGGGATCTCGTCGGCGAGGGCCTGGCTCGCGGGGTCCCACAGCCGGGAGCGGATGAGCGCGCGACCACAGTGGAAGTACGCCTCCGCCACCTCGACGACGATCGCCAGCACCGGATCCTTGGCCTCGGTCTGCATCCGGGCGAGCACATCGGGGTCGTCGGTGGGGTAGGCGCGGCCGTTGACCCGCAAGGTCTCCCGCAGCCCGGGGATGAGGAAGAGCAGCCCGATCCCGTCGTTCTCCGCGAGGTTGCGGAAGGAGTCGGCGATCTTGTTGCCGGGGCGGTCGGGAATCGCGAGCGTGTGGTCGTCGAGGACCTTCACGAACCCCGGGTAGTCGCCACGGGGGGAGCAGTCGGCGCGCCCCTCCGCGTCCGCCGTGGCCATGGACAGGAAGGGGGAGTGCGCGATGAAGAGGCGGAAGTACTCATCGATATGGTCCTGGATCTTGGCCTTGACCATGTCTTCGGGCTCCCCGAGCAGGGCGTGGACCTCAGCCGGCGACAACCGCCGGGGGCGTGTGCTGGTCTGCGTCATGAGGGCTCCTTCCGGGAGGGGCGGAGCGGAGGGCGCGGGGCCCGTGCCGGTCGCCTCCCGCCTCCCTGCCGACGACGGTGGCTCACCGCTCCGCCGCAGTTCATGGCACTATTGTGAGCAATTACTCAGGTCTCGCGCCACTCGCTTTCGAGGCGCTGTGCAGGAGGTGTCATGACGACCGGCCGACGTGGACTTCAGCCACGTAAACAGCCACGCCAGGCCCGGGCCGAGCTCACCCGGCAGCGCATCCTCACCGCCGCTGCTCACGTTTTCGCCGAGTACGGGTATGCCGCCGGGACCACCAATCGCATCGCCGAGCGCGCCCGGATCTCGATCGGCTCGCTGTACCAGTACTATCCGAACAAGGACGCGATCCTGGCCGAGTTGCTGACCCGTCACCTCGATGCCGGGGGCGCCGCCATCAGGCGCCGTCAGGACGAGGAGCAGCCCGAATCCTTTGAGGAGATCATCCGCGGTTTCGTGCGCGCCGTGATCGAGAACCACCTCGATGACCCGCAGTTGCTCCGCGTCATGATGGAACACGGGCCACGGTCGCCCGAGTTGTTCGAGAAGGTCACCCGGCACGAGCGGGAACGGGTCGCCTACACCCAGGAGTTGCTCGAGCGCCATCCCGACGTCCGGGTCGAGGACACCCATGTCGCCGCCCGGCTCGTCGTCTCCACGGTCGAGCTCATCGTCCACCAGCTCATCGCGGCGCCCGGCTCCATCGACACCACCCGGCTGGAGAACGAACTGGTCGCGATGGTCACCCGCTATGTCACGGCCGCGCCGGGCGGGGCCGTCGGGGTTGGGCAGCCACGGGACGAGGGACGGGCACCCGGTGGCCCGGGTGCCCGTCCCTCGTGATGCGTGATGTGTGATGCGTGCCGCGGTCGGACCGCGGGCGTCAGTCGATCGTGATGATGGGCTTGCGCAGGTCGAACCACGTCGCCAGGTCGAGGGCGCGTTCGATGGTGGCGCGCTGCTGAGCGGTGATGACCTCCGCCGGTGCGTCGAGCGCCTCCCTCAGCGTCTCGGTGCGGCACAGCTCGAGGGCCGGGTGTCCGGAGGTGATGAGGTCGCCCGCCTGCCGCCTGATGGCGGCGAGATAGGCGGGGTCGAAGCTGCCGGGGTAACCGCTCTTCTTACGGTTGGCCACGGACTCGGGCAGTACATCGCGGGTGGCCTCGCGCAGGATGCTCTTCTCCCGCCCGTCGAACGTCTTCAGTGACCAGGGGGTGTTGAAGACATAGGAGACGAGGCGGTGGTCGCAGAACGGCACCCTGACCTCCAGGCCGACGGCCATGCTCATCCGGTCCTTGCGGTCGAGCAGGGTGTTGACCATGCGGGTGAGGTGCAGATAGCAGACCTGCCGCATGCGCTTCTCCAGGCCGGTCTCTCCGTCCTTGAGCGGGACTTCGTCCAGGGCGCTGAGGTAGTGGTCGCGCAGGTAGGTGTCCAGGTCGAGCTTCTCGGTGAGGTCCTGGGACAGCAGGCTCTTGGTTTCGCCGAGCGTCAGTCCTCCGGCGAGCCACGGGAAGGTGTCGGCCTCGCGCCGCTCGTCGTGGAACCACGGGTAGCCACCGAAGACCTCATCGGCCGACTCGCCCGACAGGGCAACGGTCGACTGTTCGCGAACGGCCTTGAACAGCAGATAGAGGGAGTTGTCCCGGTCGCCGAGCCCGATGGGCAGATCCCTCGCAGCGATGGCCGCCTGCCTGACGGCCGGGTCGGACAGGGCGGAGCCGTCGAGCACGATGTCCCGGTGGTCGCATTTCACATGCTCGGCCACGGCGTGAACGTACGGCGTGTCGACGCTGGGCGCCACGTCGATCGCGCGGAAGTTCTCGGCCTGCCCGGGGAAGTCCACGGCGAAGCTGCGGACGGTCTCGCCGTGTTCGCCGAGCTTGCGGGCGGCGAGCGAGGTCATCGCCGAGGAGTCGAGCCCCCCGGAGAGCAAGGTGCAGCGGGGCACGTCGGCGACGAGCTGACGGGCGATGATGTCCTCCAGGAGCTCTCGCACATGGGCGACGGTCGTCTCCTGGTCATCGGTGTGCTCGGAGACCTCCAGACGCCAGTACGCCTGCTCGCGAAGTCCATTGCGGTCGACGACGGCGATGTGGCCGGGGCGCAGCTCCTTCATGCCCTTCCAGATCGCATGGCCCGGGGTCTTGGCGAAGGAGAAGATCTCCCGCAGCCCGTCCAGGCCGACCTCGGGGGCGGCGAGCGGATTGGCGAGGATGGCCTTGGGCTCGGATCCGAAGAGGACGCCGTCGTCGGTCTCGTAGTAGTAGAACGGCTTGATGCCCATCCGGTCCCGGATCATCACCAGCTTCTCGGTGCGGGAGTCCCAGATGGCGAAGGCGTACATGCCGTTCAACTTCTCGGTGAGGGATTCGCCCCACTCGACATAGCCGCGCAGAACGACCTCGGTGTCGGAGTCGGTGGTGAAGCTGTGGCCCCTGCGGCGCAGTTCGTCGCGCAGCTCGGTGAAGTTGTACGCCTCACCGGAGTAGACCATGCTCACGGGGCCGTCGGCGGTGTCGACGGCCATGGGCTGCGCCCCGCCGGGCAGGTCGATGACGGCCAGCCTCCGGTGCCCGAGCGCCGCCCTGCCGGTCACCCACGCTCCGGCCGCGTCCGGGCCCCGGCAGGCCATCGTCTCCGTCATGGTGTCGAGGACCTGGCGGTGGGAGGTCAGATCGCGACGGTAGGAGACCCAGCCGGTGATGCCGCACACAGTGATCATCCCTTTCACTCAGCGGGAGATGGTTGCCTGTGAAAACCATCTACCTCTCCGGAGGGGGATCGCTACCGGGCGCCGATCTCTGGGGAAGTGGTATTTCTCACTGGTAAATTCCTGTTAATGGTAAGTTTCGCCATGAATGCTGTCCGAAAAACGACGCCCACTAAGTCGCTATTTTACGGCTGATATCCGTGTCGCAATTCATCAAGGAATGACCGGCCGTATACGAAAGAAGAGTGGCGGCTCTGTGGTGGGCTCGGCTCTCCGTGATGGGTCGCGATCGCGTGGACGGCGGCTGGGACCTTCGGGCTTGCGTGCCGTTCAGCAGGTGTGCGGGACCTATGCCGGGCGCGGCGTGGCGCGGATGGTTGGGGGTGCCGACGAGCCCCATGACCTGGGGAGCTAGCATATGAGCGCCACCTAGCTCGAAAGATAAACTTGTGACTCTCAACGAGGACTCGTTCACCAACTGGAAGCACCGCGAGGAGATCGCGGAGTCGATGATCCCTCTCATCGGGAAGCTGCATCGGGAGCGGGACGTCACGGTCCTGCTGCACAGCCGCTCCTTGGTGAACAAGTCGGTCGTCAGCATCCTCAAGACCCACCGATTCGCCCGTCAGATCGCCGGTGCGGAGCTCTCGGTCACCGACACCCTGCCGTTCCTGCGGGCGCTCACCGCGCTGGACCTCGGCCCTTCCCAGATCGACATCGGCATGCTCGCCGAGACGCACCGGGCCGATGACCGCGGCCTCTCCGTCGAGGAGTTCACCGCCGAGGCCGTCGCCGGGGCTACCGGGGCCAACAAGATCGAGTGCCGCGAGGGGCGCGATGTCGTCCTCTACGGGTTCGGACGGATCGGGCGGCTGGTCGCCCGTCTGCTCATCGAGAAGGCCGGGTCCGGCAACGGTCTGCGGCTGCGCGCCATCGTCGTCCGCGGGAGCGGCGGGCGGGCCGGTGAGGACATCGTCAAGCGGGCCTCGCTGCTGCGCCGCGACTCCATCCACGGCCAGTTCCAGGGCACGATCACCGTGGACGAGGCGAACAGCAAGATCATCGCCAATGGCAACGAGATCAAGGTGATCTACGCCGACGACCCGACCTCGGTGGACTACACGGCGTACGGCATCAAGGACGCCATCCTCATCGACAACACCGGCAAATGGCGTGACCGTGAAGGGCTGTCCAAGCATCTGCGCCCCGGCATCGACAAGGTGGTGCTGACCGCGCCGGGCAAGGGCGATGTCCCCAACGTCGTCCATGGCGTCAACCACGACACGATCAAGCCGGACGAGCAGATCCTGTCCTGCGCCTCGTGCACCACCAACGCGATCGTCCCGCCACTGAAGGCGATGGCGGACGAGTACGGCGTGCTGCGCGGTCATGTGGAGACCGTTCACTCGTTCACCAACGACCAGAACCTGCTGGACAATTACCACAAGTCCGACCGCCGTGGCCGCTCGGCGCCGCTCAACATGGTCATCACCGAGACCGGTGCCGCCTCCGCCGTCGCGAAGGCCCTGCCCGACCTCAAGGCGAAGATCACCGGCAGCTCGATCCGCGTTCCGGTGCCGGACGTCTCGATCGCGATCCTCAATCTGCAGCTCGCACGCGAGACCACCCGCGAGGAGGTCCTGGACCATCTCCGCGATGTGTCCCTGACCTCCCCGCTCAAGCGCCAGATCGACTTCATCAGCGCCCCCGACGCGGTCTCCAACGACTTCATCGGCTCGCGCCACGCCTCGATCGTCGACGCGGGCGCCACCAAGGTGGAGGGCGACAACGCGATCCTCTACCTCTGGTACGACAACGAGTTCGGCTACTCCTGCCAGGTCATCCGCGTCGTCCAGTACGTCTCCGGGGTGGAGTACCCGACCTACCCGGCCCCGGTGCTCTGACACTCGCCACGACAACGGCCCGGATCTCGCGCCTCCGCCACCGTTCCCCGGCGGGGGGCGAGGTCCGCCTACTCGCCCGTTCCGGACACCGTGGAGTGCGGCCGCGTCGGTGTACGACGGCCCCTCCGGCTCACGGATGGTGAAGTCGGCGGTCAGGACGGTGTGTTGGGCGTAGCCGCCGCAGCCGCGCGCACCGCTGCCGAACACCGCGTCACCCACGGCGAACCCCTCGACCTCCGGGCCCATCACCACCCCTGCCGCCTCGCGCCCGAACACCGCGGGGAGGTCGAGCGGCAGGAACGACCGGTGCATCCCCTCGCGCGCACCTTCCAGTCGACCGGATTGCCCCTACCAGCGCGCCCTGCCGCTGGCCACGCGGAACCTGACCATCACCACGACACGACTCGGCGCCGCCTCGGCCGTGCACGGGGCGGTGGCCCTCGCCACCGGGGACGTCTTCAGCGAACGGGGACAGCCCGGCTGCTCGTCGACTGAGCGCTACGGCTCGGTGCGGTACGCCTCAATGACCGCGAGACGGGTGGTGACGGCCTCCGAGGCGTTCCGCAGCGCCGCCAGCGTACGGGGGACGTTGTGGCGGGCTGTGGCGGCGACGACCGACAGCGCGCCCAGGTAGGCGCCGTCCTGGGGCCCGCGTACGGGCACGGCCACGGCGGAGTAGCCGAGGCGGTGTTCCTCGGAGTCGATGGCGTAGCCCTGCTCCTGGATGCGGGCGAGTTCGCCCGGGAGCCGGTCGGCGGTGAGGGTGCGGGCGGTCATCCGGCGCATATGGGGGACCAGCCGCGCCAGCGGGTACTGGTCGGGGAGCATGGCCAGGGTGAGCTTCCCCGGGGCCGTGCTGTGCAGCTGGAGCAGCCGTCCGCCGACCGCGGCACCGGCCCGGTTGCGGTGGCGGCCGGCGTTGTCGATGCACAGCACTTCGGTGCCGTTCGGCACGGACAGGGTCACGGGGCTGTCGAGGGCCTGCGCGAGGTTCTCGATCACCGGCCGCGCGGCGTGGCGCAGGGTGCGCTGCCGGGGGGCGCGCAGGCCGATCGCGTACAGCAGGAGGCCGAGCCGGTAGTGGGAGCCGTCCCGCTCCAGCAGCTCGCTGGCGACGAGGTCCTGGCACAGCCGGTGCACCGTGGCCTTGGCCACCCCGGTGCGCGCCGTCAGCTCCGTGAGACTGAGGGAGAGGTCCCCGTCGCCGAAGGCCGACAGGATCAGTCCGACCTTGCCGAGGACGGACTTGGGGGACCGCCCGTCCGGCTCGGCTTCCTCGCCGTTGCCACGAGGTACCGCCGCAGTCGTCACGACATGCCCTCCTCGCCTGCCGGTGTGCCTCGATCAAGGCCGCCACGTGTCCTGAGGATGGCCAATATAGATATCTTTTTGCCTGGTAGGAATGGTGGGAGGGGTCGGAACTGGGCGGGGTCAACCCGATCTCGCGGCCGGTGATCCGCTCATCGGCCCCCCACCAGGGCGGTGTCGACACCCAGCGGGCCGACCGACCCGGCGCCACCGGGAGCGCCCAGCGGGGCGTCCCGGCCGGGCAGGATCTCCTCGAAGAACCGGCGATTGTCGGCACGGTGCTCGGGGTCCGCCTTACGGTCCACGGTGATCGCCTGCTCCGGGCAGGCGATCTCGCAGGCGCCGCAGTCGATGCACTCCACCGGGTTGATGTAGAGCTTGCGCTCCCCCTCGTAGATGCAGTCGACCGGGCACTCCTCCATGCAGGACCGGTCCATGATGTCCACGCAGGACGCGCCGATGACGTAGGCCATTGTCAGTTCTCCTTCTCGGTGGAATGCCCGGGGAACAGCGCCGCCTCCGGGTCGATGACCGTGGCGGCGTTGTTGACGGCGGTGGCGGCCTCGCCGAAGCCGACGGAGATCAGGCGCACCTTGCCCGGGTAGTCGGTGATGTCGCCGGCCGCGAAGACACGGGGCAGGTTGGTGGCCATACGGGTGTCCACGGCGATCCGGCGCGCCTGCAGGGTCAGGCCCCACTCCCGCAGCGGGCCGAGGTCCGCGATGAAGCCGAGCGCCGCCACCACGGTCTGTGCCGGGAGGCGTGTGGTGTCCTTGGTGATCCGGTGGCGGATCTCGACCTCCTCCAGGTGTTCGGCGCCGTACAGGCCGCTGACCTCGGAGTCGGTGAGCATGTCGATGCCGAGCGCCCGCACCTTCTCAACCGACGCGCGGTGGGCGCGGAACCGTGCGGTGCGGTGCACCAGGCGGACCGAGCGCGCCACGGGGGCCAGCAGGGCCGCCCAGTCGAAGGCGCTGTCGCCACCGCCGACGACCACCACGTCATGACCGGCGTGTGCGGTGGGGTCGGGCACGAAGTACACCTGACCGCGGCCGAGGAAGTCCTCCCCGGCCGGGAGGGGGCGGGGGGTGAAGGTCCCCACGCCTCCGGTGATCACGACGGCCCCGGCCCGTACCGCCGTCCCCCGGTCGCTGCGGACCACCGGCAGGCCGTCGCCGTCGTAGTCCAGTGCCACCGCGCGGTGGCCGAGGAGGTAGCGGGCGCCGTACGCCTCCGCCTGCGCCACCAGGCTGTCCACCAGGTCGCGACCGCGCACCGAGGCGAATCCGGCGATGTCGAAGATGGGCTTCTCCGGATACATCGCGCTGATCTGGCCGCCCCGCTGGGGCAGCACATCCATCACGGCCACGCGTAGCCCGCGAAAGCCCGCGCAGTACGCGCCGTACAGGCCCGACGGTCCGGCGCCGATGATCAGGATGTCCGTCTCGACCGTCGCCGCGTCCTCCGCGGCGACCGGCTCATCGTTGAGAACGCTCATGGCCGAGGAGCGTAGGCAGGCCGCGATCACGGTCCAATGGAATCGGTCCGCCTGCCGGGACAGCACCGCGGAACCCGCTCGGGCACCGCACTCCGGACACGCGGAAGCGGCCCCGGACACGCGGAAGCGGCCCCGGAGTCGCCGAAGCGGCCCCGGAGACGCCGAAGCGGTGGCACCCAAGGCCCCCGCAGCCCTGAGTGCCACCGCTCCCGCGCCCGTCCCGCGCCGGGCCGTCACCCGGCGCGCGTCACCTCCACCGTCCCCGTGACGCACTCCGAGCCGTCGGCCTTGAGGATGCGCGCGTCGAGCCGGACCCGCGCGCCCTCGACCGACGAAACCGTCGCGGCCCAGGTCAGCCGCTCACCGGCCACCGCCGTGGCCACGTTGCGCCATGCCACCGACTCCAGCCGGGCGCCCGGTCCGGCCCACTCCAGGGCGTGCCGGCTGAGCATCTCGCCGTGCAGCGTGGACTGCACGACGGCGTCGGGAAACCCCTCCGTGGCCGCGTACGCGGCGTCGTAATGGATCCGGTGGGCGTTCCACGACACGGCGCTGAAGCGGAACAGCTGCACACTGGTGTGGGCGTACCGGCGCGGCGGACACTCCGCGCCGACAGCGGGCGCCGTCATCGGTCACCTCCGGTGGCGTCGAGCACCACGATCGTCTCGTTCACGGCCGCGAGCTCGCTCCCGTCGGGGCATAGAAACCGGGTGCGGACGCCCAGGAGGACGAACTCACCCGACCGTCCGCGCTTGTGCCGCGCGGAGACGACCGCACGGGCCGCCGTGATCCGCGTCCCGGCCACCGGGGGCCGGACCAGGCGCACCGACTGGCCGCCGTGCACCTGGCGCACCGGGAGGCCCTCGGTGCACGGCGACTCCCGCCGCGCCAGGCCATCCGGCCGCAGTTCGTCCTCCGGGGGGCCGTCCTCCCAGCTCATGGTGGCCGCGAGGAACAGGGCGGGCGCCTCGACGGGCCGGCCGTCCGCCTCCAGGGCGCGGGCCCGGCGGATGTACCCGCCGTCGTTGAGGGCGGCCGCGTAACGGCAGAAGTCCTTGACCGTCGGGGTGCCGCAGTCCTCGTCCCGCCACTGCCCGATCAGCTCCCGCGCCCGTGCCAGCACCTCTTCCAGTGCGGGGGAGGACACGACGGGGGCCGTCACAGCGCCGACCTCAGCGAGCGGCTGATGCCGAGACCCGCCGTACGCAGCGCGCTGGCGTGGGCGATCGCGTCCACACGGTAGGTCGGCGCCGTGATCGACAGGGCCCCGGCGAGCGTGTTCTGCCGCCCGAAGACCGGTACCGCCATGCTCATATAGCCGAGCCGCACCTCCTCCGCCTCCGTGGCGATGCCCTGCTCGCGGACGCGGTCCAGCTGGCCGCGCAGCCGGCCCGGCGAGGTGATGGTGTGGCGGGTGAACGGCTTGAGGCCGTTCCTGACCACCTCGCCGAACAGGGTGCCGGGTGAGTGGGCGAGGATCGCTTTGCCGGTGGCCGTGCAGTACAGCGGAAGCCGCCCCGCCACCCGCGACTCCTCGCTCAGCCCCCGGTGGGGCAGGATCTTCTCCAGGTACACCACGTCCAGCCCGTCGTGGATGGCGAAGTGGATGGTCTCCCGCGTGGCCAGCAGCAGATCCTCCATGTACGGCTGCGCCACCTCGCGCAGGATCCGCTGTCGGTGCACCCGCTGCCCGATCTCGAACAGCCGCAGCCCGAGCCGGTAGTTGCAGCCCGCCCGCTCCAGCAGCCCCCATGCGACCAGCTCCTGGGACAGCCGGTGGACGGTCGCCTTCGCCACGCCCGAACGGCGCACCACATCGGCGAGCGACAGCGAGTCGTCGTCGGGCGTGAACGCCTCCAGGATGGACCGGACCTTGCCGAGGACGGAGTTCATCGAGTCGGGACAGGCTCTGGTGGCGTGGTCGATGGGGACGACGGTCATGGCAGGCACCTCACGATCAGGTGGTGGAGGACGCGGCGAGGAACTCCAGGCTGAGCGGGTTGTACAGATCCGCCTTCTCGTGCTGCGGCCAGTGACCGCACTCGTTGAAGATCTCCAGACGGGCGCCGGGGATCGCCGTGGCGATGGCCTCGGCCTCGGGGACGTCCCCGAACGGGTTCTTGTTGCCCCAGACCACCAGCGTCGGCGCCTTGATCCGGGCCATGCGGTCGGGTCGCAGCAGATTGCGCTCGCGGGTCTCCGTCTCCTGGAGCGCCAGCAGATTGTGCAGGTTCCGCTGGAAGTCGGGGTGATGGTAGATCTCGTAGCGGATCCGCGTCAGCTCCTCGCCCAGCTCCTCGTCCCAGTCGGCCCACAGCAGCCGCAGCCGGTCCCGGGTGAAGGAGATGTCGTCCTCCAGGGAGGCGCTGCGGGTGGACTTCTTCAGCCGCTCCATCACCGCCGGATTGACCTTTGTGCCGCCCATGCACAGCAGCTGGAGGGAGGCGACCCGGTCCGGGTGCTCGCTCGCGGCCCACGACGCCACCCAGCCGCCCAGCGACTCGCCGACCAGATGGGCGCGCTCGGCGCCGACCGCGTCCAGATACGCCATCAGGTGCTCGACGTACGCGGGGATCTCGCCCGGGCGGTCGGGCTTGCCCGTGTAGCCGTGGCCCAGCATGTCGATGGAGTGGCAGCGGTAGCGCTCGGCGTGGGCCGGGATGTTCCGTACGAACGCCTCCAGATGGCCGGTGGTGCCGTGCAGGAACACCACATGCTCGCCGTCCTCGGGGCCGGCCTGCAGGGCGCGGGTCGTGATGTCGCCGGTCTTCACATAGGCGTGCCGGTAGTCGATGCCCGACAGCTCGGTCCAGATGCTCATGACTGCCTTTCGCTGTTCTGTGTCTGCGCGGGGTCGAGCACGGCGACCCCCATGCCGGTGAGCCACTCGGGCATCGGCTCGTAGGCCAGACGCCGCCCCGGGGCGTGGTCGAGCAACGCGGCCATCAGCAGCCAGGTGCGCAGCTCCTGTGCGCCGTTGCCGGCCACCTTCTCCAGTTCCGCGGTGGTGTACTCGGTGAGGCGGTGGGCCTGTCCGCGTTCCAGCCAGGACAGGAACTCCTCGTCGAACTCCGGGTTGATCGCCGCCTCGGCGGCCCGGATGATCTCGCGCCGCCGCGCGTCGTAGTCCTGCCAGTTCTCCCGGCCGTCCCTCCAGGCGCCGACCATGAACTCCTCGTCCTCGCCGTGCGGGTCGCGCCAGTCCGGCCAGGGCAGCCGGTGGGACAGCCCGCCGGAGCCGATGACCGCCACCCGGCGGTCGCCGGGGAACGCCAGCACCGCCTCCCGGATCGCCCGGCCCAGCCGCTCGCAGCGGTCGAGGGTGGGCAGCGGGGGCGCGAAGACGTTCACCACGAGCGGTACGAGGTCGACGTCGAGCCCGTCGAGCAGGTACTGCACGGCGTGCGACTGGCCGTGGTCGATCTGCAGCCGGGCGGAGAACGCCACATCGAAACCGGACCGCTCCACCAGCGCGCCGGCCAGGTACAGGGCCAGCTCGCGGTCCACCGGCTGCGGGCCCTTCGGGGTGCCGGACTCGCCGCTGGCGAGGCACTCATCGACCCCGAGGGTGAAGCTGGGGATCAGGTCGAGCCAGAATCCCCGGAAGTGGTTGGAGCCGATGAGGACCACGGTGTCGGGGCGGGCCGCGGCCAGCGCCTCGCGCGCCTCGCCCAGCGCGTCCCGGAACCGCTCGGCGCGGTCCTTGTGGTACGTCTCCTCCCAGTGGGTGTTCATCAGCGTGCTGTGCGACGCCCCGACCCCCAGCACGATCTCCGTCATGCCACAGCTCCTTCCTCCGCCTCGGCCACCTCGGCGCGGGTCCGGGTGACGGTGTCCACGGCCGTGCGGATCAGATGGCGGGTGAGCCTCTCCATGGCCCGGAGCGACACCGTGTTCATGCCGCGGGCGAAGTCGATCTCGAAGGGCGCCTCCGCCACCTTGGGCATGCCGATCCGCACCGTCGGGATCCCACGGCCGCGCAGGATGTTGGCGTCGGTGGCACCGCTGTTCCCGGCGATCACCTCGTGCGCACGCCCCTCCAGCGCCTCCCAGGCGGCCGTGGCGCTGCGGTGGATCCACGACCCGCGAGGGGTGCGGGTGCCGGGTATCGCCAGCACCATCTCCGCCCGGACGTCGAGACCGGGCGAGGCGGCCCGCAGGGCGGCCAGCGCGTCCATGAACTCCCGCTTGGCCCGCATCGGTGTGATGTCCGGGCTGATCCGCAGGTCCACCATCAAGGTGCACACGGCGGGGGTGACCGCCGCCATCCGCGGCCAGCCGCCGCGGATCGAGGAGACGATGCCCTGCGGCGCCACCGTGCCCGAGGTGTGCCGCTCGGCGTACTCCTCGAACCACTTCTCCAGATACGCGGCCACCTCCCCGGCGCGGGCGATGGCGTTGTCGTACGGGAGCCGGTGGCGGGAGCCCGCGTAGGTGTGGGTGCCGCCGACCGTCACCTCGAACCAGACCAGCCCGACCTCGTCCCACGAGACGGTCCAGCCGGGCTTGGCGATGACCGCGTAGTCGGTCCACACGCCCTGCTCCAGCAGGAACGAACACCCCGCGCCCTGGCCGGTGTTGTGGCGCGTCCCCACGGGCCGGGCGTTGGTGGGCATCCCGCCCGCGCCGAAGGCCGCCACCAGGTCACCGGTGAGCGGGACACCGGCCCGGGAGATCGCCTCGACGGCCATCATCACGCACGCCGCGTGTCCCTTGGGGTTGGAGGCGCCGAGCCCGGTCACCAGGTCGCCGTAGACGGTGGCGGCGGGCCGCATGTCCTCGCGCAGCTCCGGGCCGATCCACGGCACGTCCTCGCTCTCCTCGCCCACGGTCAGGGTGTCGATGGGGGCGTAGAGCATGAGGTCGGGGCCGGTGCCGTCACCGGTCAGCCGCCCCCAGGCGTTGGCCTGCCGGTCGTCGAGGGGCTGGACGGCCGCGTGGCAGCCGGTGGCGCGCAGAGTGCCGGCGATATGCGTGGCCAGCGGGCCCTCGTCGCCGGTGGGGCTGGGAATGTCCACCAGGCCCGTGATCAGTTCGCGGAGCCGGTCGGCGCTGATGTGGCGGGCGGCGTCGAGCGCCCAGGAGCGCCGCCGCTCGTCCAGGCCCGCCAGGCCGTCGGCGCTCACTGATTGATCCTGTGGACCTGGGTCATCGTGGTCCGCGCGACGCGCTTCGTGGCCAGCGGGATCCCGACGGCGATCGCCGCGCCCAGCAACAGGGTGAACAGGGTACGGAACATGTCATGCCTTCTCTTCGGATGTGGATGCGCCGCCGACCGCGGCCAGCTTCTTGCCGTACTCCTCCTCGCTGAGGTTCCGCCAGGCGGTGAGCGAGACATCGGGCCGGTAGAGCTTCTCCGGCGGAGCGTCGGTGACATCGACCATCCACGCGTCCTGGCCGGAGAACTGACCGTGGAACAGCCAGCGGATCGCCCCGAGGTACTTGGCGTAGAAGCGCAGGGTGTCCCAGCCCTCGGTGAAGTTGACCATCACTCCGACATAGCGGTGGTTGTTCTCGTCCACCGGGACGTAGAACTCGTAGTGGATGAACTTGGGGTAGGCGATGCGCAGCACGCCCGGCATCGACAGGGAGGCGAAGCCGGGGAAGTCCTGGGCCTCGATCGTCGGGTCGACACTGTCGGCCTTCCCAGTGTTGCCGATGTTGAAGGTCTCCTTGGGCGGCTGCATCTTCCACCAGCGCTTGTTGGTCCAGCGGCCCACGCCGGGGTACTCGGCCTCCCAGTGCACCTCGTCCTGGACCCGGAAGATCCAGCGGCCACGCGGCACGATCCGGGTGATGTTCCAGGTCGGCATGGGCTTGAACAGCCGCCACAGGGCCGTGCGGTGCAGATACTTGGCGTGGCCCTCGTCGAAGCCGTTCTCGCAGGCGAACCGCCAGTTGCCACCGCGCGGCTCGATCCGTCCGCCCATCACGAACGCGTTGCCGACCAGCTCCTCCGGAAGCTGGGAGTCGATCGGATGCGGCTCCTCGTCGGCGATCGGGATGTACACCCACACCATCCCGAGGCGCTCCTCGACCGGATAGGTGCGCACGCCCAGCTTCCCGGTCAGCCGGCACCCGGGGCCGTCGGTGATGACCGCGGACAGCCGCCCGGTGGGCAGGTCGAAGGTCCAGCCGTGGTACGGGCAGCTGACCGTGCCCGGAAACTGCTGATCGCCCTCCGACAGCGGCACACCACGGTGCGGGCACCGGTTGTGCAGGGCGTACGCGGTGCCGTTGTCGCGGATCAGCGCGATCCGCTCGCCGCAGACGGTGAACGGCTGCGGCTTGCCGGTGATCTGGCTGGACCAGGTGACCGGGTACCAGTAGCCGCGGAAGCCCGCGGCCGCACCGTCGTAGTGGGGCCAGGACGACCAGTCCTGGCGGCCGGGTTCGGCCGGTTTTCCGCGGCGGCTCCGGACGGGGGTGGCCGTGTCGGGAGAGTCCTCGACCGTCATCGTGCGTGTCCTCCTGCTGCCGGTGTTCGGTGGACCCGAGCATCCGGCCCGGCGCGGATCCGCCCAAGGGATCCGTTCCGCTGAGCAGACCGCGCCCTCCCGGGCGCACGACCGGATGGTGGCGCGACGGGACGGCGCGGCGACCGGACGGGGGCCGCGGCGGCGCGTCCCGCTGAGCGGACCCCGCCCGGTGCGCGGACCGTGGGGCGCGGTCTAGCGTGCGCCGGGTCCGCCCCTCACCGAACAGGGCCGTGAGCCCGTGATACGGAGCGAAAACGTGAGCCACCCGACGTCACAGTCCCTGGTGCTGGAGGAGTTCGGCACCCTGCCGCGGCTCGTCGAGCGGCCGGTACCCGAGCCACGCCCCGGTCACACCCTGGTGCGGATGAAGGCGGCCGCCGTGAGCCACCTCGACCTGAACGTCGTCGACGGCAGGTTCGGTATCCTCCCCGACCTGCCCGCGGTGCCCGGAACCGCGGGCAGCGGAATCGTCGTCGCCTCCGACGCCCACCCCGAGGGAAGCCTCGTCCGCCTCAGTGGCAAGGCCCTCGGACTGCGCCGCGACGGCACCTGGGGCGGCCACGCGCTGGTCCCGGATGCCGCGGTGGAGGCCGTGCCCGAGGGCACGGACCCCGCTCTGGCCTGCAGCTACTTCTCCCCGGCGGGGACGGCGTGGGCCTCGGTGCACACCGTGGCGGGCGTCCGGCCCGGGGAGCGGGTCCTGGTGACCGGGGCGGCCGGTGCGGTGGGGGCGCTCACCGTGCAGGTCGCGGCCCGGGCCGGAGCCGAGGTGATCGGGGTGGTGGGCCGCCCCGCCAAACTGCCGCACGTCCCGGCCCCCGCCAAGGCACTCCTCGCCGCCGACCTGTCCGCCGACGCGATCGGCGGCCCGGTGGACGTCGTCGTCGACACCGTGGGCGGGCCGGTCCTGCGCGACTCCCTGCCGCTGGTGCGCCCGCGCGGCCGGGTCGCCCTCGTCGGCTACACCGCGGGCCGTGAGTTCACCGTGGACCTGGCGGACTTCCTCCTCGCCGACGTATCGCTGCTGCCTGTGAACCTGATGTCCCGGGGGAAGGAAGTGGCCGCCGACACCGAGCGGCTGCTCGGCGACCTCACCTCCGGCGAGCTGACCCTGCCCATCGAGCGCCATCGCATCGAAGGCCTGGCGGAGGCCGTGGCACGCCTGCGGTCCGGGGAGGCGGTGGGCAAGGTGGTCCTCGACCTCGGCTGAACGGTCCCGCGCCCGGGCGGGGTTCACCCCATCAGGACCACGGCCCGGCCCCGGCAGCACACCACATCGCCCGGCCCACCGTGCTCGACCAGATCCAGGGTGACCCGCCCCGTCACCGGATCGACGGCGCCGACCGCGCCGCTCACCACGAGCCGCTCCCCGGCCAGGGCCGACGCCCGGTTCTGCCATTCGACCTCCAGGACCCGTCCGCCCGGACCCGCGAACGAGACGGCGGCGCGGTGCATCAGACAGCCGTGCAACTGCGCCATGACCACCGGGCCGTCCAGCCCCTCGGACCGCGCGAACCCGGTGTCGTAGTGGATGCGGTGGGCGTTGCGGGTGACCGCCCCGAACCGCAGCAGCGTGACGGCGTCCGGGGTGAACTCCACCGGCGGTACGGGCTGTCCCGTGCGCACCCTCATCGGACGATGAACCTCTCCCGCACCCGGGCGAGCGTGCCCCGCTCCGCCGTGTACGTCTTCTCGACGGTCAGCAGCAGAAACGGGGTACCGCTGCCCTTGCGTGCGACATCCGTGAGGACACGGCGGACCCCGATCCGGTCACCCGCCCGCACCTCGCCGCTGAACCGGACCTCCTGGCCACCCGCCATCAGCCGTACGTCCAGGCCGTCGGTGCCCGGGACCTCGTCGCGGTACATCCCGTCCGGCCGGAACTCGCCCTGGCCGGCGCCGCCCGCGCCCCGCAGCAGACTCACCACGTACAGCGGATGGACGGTGAATCCGGGGTGGCGGGGGTCGACCAGCCGGGGGCTGGTCTCCCCGGCCGCGCGCGCGAACTCCGCCGCGTCCTCGGCCCGTACGACCCCCAGATCCCGGTGCTCCGGGCGGCCGATCACCGCCCTGGCCCGTTCCTCGGCCACTTCCCACCCGGACATGTGCTGCCTTTCTGCGGACGCCGATCATCGGGGACTCGATGAGCCGGGAGGCTAGCCATCGCCCGGAGGCCCCCACCACGGGACCGGCCCGCTCAGCGGACCGGTCCGCTTGGGCGGAGATCACCGGCCGCACACCATCGGGACATGGACCTCATGACCATCCAGAAGCCGCCGGAGGGCGCCTACGCGGAAGCGGACGGCGTCACGTACCACTACATCGAACTGGGCACGACGGGCAGGCCGACGGTCTTCCTGCACGGCGGCGGCCCCGGGTGCACGGGCTGGTCCGACTTCGGGCAGGTGGCACCGCTGTTCGCCGAGGACCGCCGCTGCTACCTCGTGGACATCCTGCAGTACGGCAAGTCCGCCAAACCCGTCATCGAAGGCCCGATGTGGGACTACCACGCCGCCAAGACGGTCGCCCTGCTCGACACCCTGGGCATCGAACGCGCCGACTTCGTGTGCAACTCATGGGGTGGAACCATCGCGCTGAACCTGGCCGCGAAGTACCCCGAGCGGACCCGGTCGCTGACCATCACCGGCAGCATGCCGGTGTTCCACGGCCCGCTGGCCCCGCTGCCGGAGGGCGGCCGGCGTGGCCGCAACGCCCGTGATGTGTACTACGGCGGCACCGGCCCCTCCTGGGAGAAGATGCGGCAGCTGATCGCCCGCCTGGAGTGGTACGACCCCGACGCCATCCCCGACGCCACCGTCACCCTGCGCCACGAGCAGAGCCTGGACCCGGAGGAGACCGCTCTCGCCGGAGCCTCCGACAACCCGCGTGGCGACTGGCAGGACCTCACCGCGGAGCTCGGGGCCATCCAGGCCCCCACCCTCTTCGTCTGGGGCATGTACGACGCGTTCCTCACCCCGGACTATCCGCTGATGCTCGCCCGCATGATCCCCAAGGGCAATCTGCACGTCATGCACCACGCCTCCCACCACCCCCAGGAGGAGCGGCCGCACGCCTACTACACCGCGGTCACCGGCTTCCTGAACCAGCAGCACCACTGAGCATCCCGCGGAGGAGATGTGAGCAACCCGGCCGTACGCGTCGTCGAACTGCCCAGCCCCTTCACCCGGTTCGCGGGCCGGCTCCTGGTCGGCCTCGGACACGAGGTCGTCCTGGTCGAGCCCGAGGAGGGCGATCCGACACGGCGCGAACTGAACGGCGACGCCTTCGTCCACTGGCACGCAGGCAAGCGGTCCGTCACCCCCGCGTCCCCGGAGGAGCTGCGGCGCCTGGTGGCGGGAGCCGACGTCCTCCTGGACGGGACACCGGACGGCGTGCCGGAGGCCGTAGCGGGACTCGGCCACCTCGTCCACGTCCGCGTCACCCCCTTCGGGACCGTGGGCCCCCGCGGCCACTGGCAGGGGACCGATCTGGTGGTCGCCGCGCTCGGGGGCATGCTCGCGCAGGTCGGCGACCCGGACGGGCCGCCGCTGCGCCTTCCGGAGAACCAGGCGGAGCAGCTCGCCGGTGTGCACGCCGCGATCGCCGCGCTGCTCGGACTGCGGGCGAGGCGCACGGGGCCGGGCCAGCTCGCCGACGTGTCCGCCCAGGCGTGCGCGGCCGCCGCCCTGGAGGCGGGCGCCCTCGCCTATCTGCACGAGGACCGGGTGCCCGCGCGCCCCGGCCGGGTGCATCCGCTGGTGCCGCACGGGCTGTTCCGGGCCGCCGACGGCCATCTCGGCGGTGGCCTCGGCGGCAGCCCCCGCATGTGGGACGCGCTGCTCGCCTGGCTGCGCGAGGAGGGCGCCGAGGCCGACCTCGCCGAGCCGCGCTGGCAGGACCCGGTGGAGCGCAAGAAGCACCAGGAGCATGTCTTCGCGGTGGTGCAGGAGTTCGCGGGCCGGTGGCCGAAGGCCGAGTTCGCCGAGCTCGCCCAGTCCAGGAAGCTGCCGTGGGCGGCGGTCGACCTGCCGCACGAACTGCCCGGCAACCCGCAGCTCGTCGCCCGTGACTTCTTCCTCCGCGCCGGGGACCGTACCGATCTGGGCTTTCCCTTCGCGTTCCCCGAAGGCCACCGGATCAAGGAGCTGGACGTCCCGGAACGGGGCGCGGACCAGCGGCTGCTGCACGAGCAGCGCCCGGCCCCGCGCGTGCCCGCGGCCTCCGCGGAACCCGTGCGGCCCGCCCTGCGCGGCGTCCGCGTTCTGGATCTCACCTGGGTGCTCGCCGGGCCGTACTGCACCAAGGTGCTCGCCGACCACGGCGCCGATGTCATCAAGGTCGAGTCCCTGGGCCGTCCCGACCCCACCCGGTTCGCGCCCTTCATGCATCTCTCGCGCGGCCCGCACACCGATCCGAACACCAACGGCTACTTCAACGAGGTCAACCGCAACAAGCGCAGCCTGGCCCTCGACACCCGCACCGAGGACGGCATCGCCGTACTGCGCGACCTCATCGCCTCCTGCGACGTCCTGGTGGAGAACTTCAGCGCCACCGTCATGACCAAACTCGGCCTGGGCTACGACACCCTGCGCGAGATCAACCCCCGGCTGGTGTACATCAGCATGTCCGGCATGGGACACACCGGCCCGCGCAGCGGCTGGGTGTCGTACGCGGACACCGTGTCCGCCAGTTCGGGGCTCACCGGCCTGACCGGATGGGGCCCGGACGACGTGGTCGGGGTGATCTACGGCCACGGCGACATCGTCGCGGGGCTGCAGGCCGCGCTCGCCACCGTCGCCGCCCTGGAGCACCGCGAGGAGACCGGGCGCGGACAGCACATCGACCTGTCCCAGCTCGAGGCGATCGCCTCCCACATGGGCACCAGCCTGCTCCACCCCACCGAGCCCGCCGGGAACACCGATCCGCGGTGGAGCCCGCAGGGCGTGTACCGCTGCCTCGGCGCCGACAGCTGGCTGGCCGTCAGCGTCCGCGACGACACCGAATGGGCCAGGCTGTGCACGGTGATCGGCCGCCCCGACCTCGCCACCGACGAACGCACCCGCACGGCGGCCGACCGCGCACACCACACCGAGCCGGTCGACGACGCCCTCGCCACCTGGGCCAGGACCCTGCCGGCCGACGCCGCCGCCGAACTCCTCCAGGAGCACGGCATACCCGCGGGCCCGGTGCGGGACGGCCGCGACCTCGTGGAGCACGATCCGCAGCTGCGGGCCAGGGGCTTCTACACCCGCGCGGAACACCCGGTGGCCGGGGCCTTCCTGCACGAGGGGCCGCCCATCCGGCTCACCCGCACACCCGGTGGCATCCGTAAGGCGGCACCCGTGCTCGGCGCCGACACCGACGATGTGCTGCGCGAGGTCGCGGGCCTGTCACCGGAGCGGATCCGCGCACTGCGCGAGCGCGAGGTGCTGCGGTGACCACCCTGACGATTCCCGGGCTGCTCCAGGCCGCGGCCCGGGACCACGGGGACCGCCCCTTCCTGCGGATCGGGACCACGGTCCGCACCTACCGCGAGACCCGGGAGGCCGCCGCCACCATGGCGGGGGCTCTCGCCGTCCAGGGCTGTCGCCCGGGCGAGCGCATCGCGGCGATGACGGGCAACCGGATCGAACTCGTGGACCTGTTCCTCGGCGCCGCCTGGCTCGGCGCCGAGCTGGTCCCCCTGAACACGGGGCTGCGCGGCGGCGGGCTGCGACATGTCCTGGACCAGGCCCGCCCCGCGCATCTGCTCGCGGAGGACGAGACGGCCGAGCGCGTGCGGGCGGCCGGGTACCGGGGGACGCTGTGGCGCGCGGGAGCGGACGGCACGCCCCGGCCGGACGGCGGCCCGGCCTTCCCGGCGGCCCCCGTCCGCCCGGAGGACACCGCGTGCGTCCTGTTCACCTCCGGGACCACCGGCACCTCTCGCGGGGTGCGCTGCCCCCACGCCCAGTTCACCTGGTGGGGGCGCAACGTCTCCGACGCGCTGCGCCTCACCGCGGACGACGTCCTCCACACCTGCCTCCCGCTGTTCCACACCAACGCGCTGAACGGGCTGGCGCAGGCGATGACCGTGGGGGCGTCGATCACCCTCGCGCCCCGCTTCTCGGCCTCCCGCTACTGGACCGAGGCGGCCGGGGCCGGGGCGACCGTGGTCTATCTGCTGGGCGCCATGGTGCCGATGCTGCTGGCCCAGCCCCCGAGCCCGCACGACCGGGCGCACCGGGCCGTCCGCGGACTCTCCCCGGCGACACCGGCCCACGCCTGGGGGCCGTTCCGCGAGCGGTTCGGCGTCACGCTGGTCGACGGTTTCGGCTCCACCGAGACCAACCTGGTCATCGGCACGACCCCCGAGGAGCAGCGGCCCGGCTACATGGGCACCCTGCGCGAGGGTTTCGACGCCCGCGTCGTGGACGAACTGCTCACGCCCGTCCCCGACGGCACCCCGGGGGAGCTGGTCGTGCGCAGCCACCGGCCGTACGCCTTCGCCACCGGCTATCTGGGCGAGTTGGCGGAGCCGGTGGACGCGTGGCGGCACACGGGGGACCGGGTGGTCCGCGAACCAGACGGCTGGTTCCGGTTCGTGGACCGCATCAAGGACGTGATCCGCCGCCGTGGGGAGAACATCTCCTCGTGCGAGGTCGAGACGGTCGTCCGTGGCCATCCCGAGGTGGCCGACGCCGCCGTCTTCCCCGTGCCGTCCGAGCTGGCGGAGGACGAGGTGATGGTCGCCGTGGTGCCCCGCGCGGGCGGCACGCTCGACCTGGCCGACGTGATCCGCCACTGCGAGCGCGAACTGCCCCCGTTCGCCGTCCCCCGCTATGTGGACATCCTGCGCGAACTGCCACTCACCGAGACCGGCAAGGTGCGCAAGGCGGCGCTGCGGAGGCGGGGTGTCACCGAGACGACGTGGGACCGGGCCACCGCCGATGCCGGTCCACCCACGCGGTGACGACATCGGCGAACTCCCCGGGCAGTTGCTCGGGCGCCGGTACATGGCCGCCGGACAGGACCGCGGTCTCGCAGCCGAGCGCCGCCGCGAACTTCTCCAGCGCGGGCAGCGAGTAGTGGTCCTCCGGCGCGCACACGGCGAGCGCAGGGGCGGTGATGTG
The DNA here is from genome assembly GCF_018035285.1 of Streptomyces sp. MK37H. Lineage (NCBI taxonomy): Bacteria > Bacillati > Actinomycetota > Actinomycetes > Kitasatosporales > Streptomycetaceae > Streptomyces > Streptomyces sp. MK37H. Next base: position 49,609 of record NZ_JAAAYH010000019.1, read on the forward strand.
CGCCAGCCGCTCCTCCATCCGGTACCGGTACACCGCCTCGTGCCCCTCCTCCACCCGGTCCAGCACGGTCAGCGCGTCGATCACATAGCGGTGCAGCGCGGCCTCCTCGCCCGCCCGGTAGAAGCCGCGGCGCCGGTTCCACACCTCCATCAGGTGCGAGCCGTCCGGCTTGGGGTCGACGTGGTCGACCGGCGGGCGCGCGGGAGCCGCCGCGCGCTTGGCCTCGTCCACGAAGGCCGTGGCCGAGAGCAGCAGACTGCTGACGCGGTCGCCCAGCCGGGCGGCCACCTCCACGGCCACCACACCGCCCGTGTGATGGCCCACCAAGTGGAAGGAGGCCAGCCCGAGCGCGTCGGCCAGCGCCCCCACCCCGTCGGCGAACCGCTCGATCGAGTGCGGCCCCTCGGGCTTGGCCGAGGCGCCGAACCCCACGGTGTCCATGGCGATCGCCCGGTGCGCCCGGCCCACCAGGGGCAGCACATCGGCGTACTCGGTCCAGGAACGTGGCGTCTGATGCAGCAGGAGCACCGGCTCGCCGGACCCGCACTCCGCATAGTGCAACTGCCCGAAGTGGCTGGGCGCATAGCCCCGCCGCACCGTGTCCGCCATCGCTGTGCCCCGCCTTCCGGTTGACGTGAACCGCCCGCCCACTCTCCTCGCCGCTGAGAGGGCGGGGCCAGGAGGACGGTCCGCTGTCCGGACCCCAGGCGGGCGGCCACAGCGTCGGTCGGGCCGCCTACTTCGGTGAGGCGGCGAGCCGTACGGCCAGCCCCGTGAACACCGTGCCACTGAAGACGTTGAGCCCCCGCGCCACCCGGCGGCTGCGGCTCAGCAGCCCGGCGAGCTTCCCCGAGAGCAGACCGATGGACCCGTCGACGCAGAAGCCCATGACCACGAAGGTGAGCCCCAGGAGCATGAACTGGCCCGGCACATGGCCGAGTTCGGGGTTCACGAACTGCGGCAGGAAGGCGATGTTGAAGAGGATCACCTTGGGGTTGAGCAGGTTGATGAGGGCTCCCTGCCAAAACGCACGCCGGTGCCCCGGGCCGACGTGCCCGCTCTCCTCACCCGGCAGCGAGCGGTCACGGAACGCCTTGACGGCCAGATACAGCAGATACGACACCCCCGCCCAGCGCAGTACGTGATAGAGCGTCGGCAGCGCCGCGAACAGGGCCGACAGCCCCATCGCCGCGGCCACCGCGTGCACGAACATCGCGCACGCCACCCCGAACGCGGCCATGACCCCCGCGGTGGGGCCGCCCCGGCCGCCCATCGCCACGATGAACATCATGTCCGGGCCGGGAGTGACGCAGAGGACGAAGGCGGCGAGGAGGAACGCCGCGTACAAGGATGTGTCAACCATGGGGCCATGGTTCGGGGCGGCGGCGGAGGCGGCGAGCGATTTTCGGAAAGTGGGACGCC
>NZ_JAAAYH010000190.1:0-16636 GCF_018035285.1 Streptomyces sp. MK37H
CCGACGCCGGATCACTCGGTGCCGGATCACTCGGTACCGGATCACTCGGCGCGGCGGCCGTATGCGCGGGAGCGGTCCGCGCGCCGTAGCGGCCGCGCAGCCGGGACATCAGGAACGCGCCGAACGCGTCCGCGTCGACGTCCGTCGCCACCTTCGCGTTGGGCGGCAGCCCGGTGCGCCCGTGGACGTCGGCGACCAGGGCGCCCCGGGTGAACTCGCCCGCGCATTCGACCGTCACCCACGCTTCCGTCCAGTGCAGAAGGTCCGGCCGGACGGCCGCCGCGACGGCGAGCGCGTCGTGCACGGCGCAGGCGCGCACGGCGTGGCGGCGGGCGTAGCGCTCGATGAGATGGCTGAGCATCCGCCCGGCCGCCGAGGTCACGGGCGTGCCGTCGGCGATGAGCGCCTCCGCGTCGGCGAGCGGGGTCAGGGCCTCGCGGGTCACGTCGAGTCCGACGATGCGCAGCGGCACCCCGGCCTCGGTGACATACCGGGCGGCCTCGGGGTCGGCGTGGAAGTTGAACTCGGCGGCGGGCGTGGTGTTCCCCGGGGCGAAAGCGGCTCCGCCCATGACGACGATCTCCTTGAGCCGCGTCCGGGTGTCGGGGTGGGCGTGCAGCAGCGCGGCGACATTGGTGAGCGGGGCCGTGGCGATGAGGGTGATCTCGCCGGGGGCGCCGCCGCGGATCCGCTCGGCCATCCAGTCCACGGCGTGGCCGGGGTGGGCGGCCCGGGCGGGCGCGGGCAGTTCCACGCCTCCCAGGCCGTACGCGCCGTGCACCGGCTCATCGGGGTGGCGCGGCACCCGGGCCAGCGGCCCGGCGTAGCCGCGGAGCACCGGGGTGTCCGCCGCCGGGCCGCCGATCAGGTCGCACAGCCGCAGGGCGTTGTCGACGACCTGATCGAGTCCGACGTTGCCCGCGACGGTGCACACGCCCGCGATGTCGAGCTCCGGCGACGCGTACGCCAGCATCAGCGCGATCGCGTCGTCGATGCCCGGGTCGCAGTCGATGATGACCCGCGAGGGGGCCTCGCTCATCCGGAGACCTCTCGCTGGAAGCGGTCCACCCACTCGTCGTTGTGCGCGACCGAGTAGCCGAGGTCGGGAGAGGTGAAGCCGGCGGCGGAGGGGTCGCTCGCGGCCTTGCCCGACACCTTGGTGATCGCGGCAGGCACCTTGGCGTCCTTGTTGACCGGCTTGTCGCTGAAGGAGGCGGCCGCCTTCTCCTGGACGTCCGCGGAGAGCAGATAGTTGATGAACTTCTCGGCGCCGGCCTTGTTCTTGCCGCCCTTGACGATCTGGGCGGTGTTAGCGGCGACGTAGCGGCCCTTGTCGAACGGCGCCCAGCCGATCGGCTTTCCGGCCTTGGCCGGGTCCACCGCGAACAGGTCCAGGCCGGGGGCCATCTCGACCTCGCCGCGGTCCAGGAGGCTCACCAGCTCGGTGCTGCGGTTGAAGAACTTGAGCACGTTGGGCTTGAGGTCGGAGAGCTTCTTGAAGGCGGTGTCGATGTCCTTCGGCCCGGAGCCGTAGGTCGCGGCGGTGGCCTGGAGGAACGGAGCGCCGGCGCTGGTGGACAGGTCGGGGATGGCGACCTTCCCCTTGTGCTTGGCATCCCACAGGTCCTTCAGCGTCGGCGGCTGAGTGAACTTGTCGGTGCGGTAGAGCATGCCGAGCAGCTGGTAGGTGTAGGCCGGTCCGTAGCCGTCCGTGCTCTTGGCGAAGTCATAGATCTTCGAGACGTTGGGGACCTTCTTCGGGTCGATCTTGTCGAAGAGGCCCTGCTTCTGGCCCATGGCGGCGAAGAGGTCGGAGATCATCACGACGTCCACGGTGGGGTCGGCCTTGTTGACGCGCAGCTTGGTCAGCCGGTCGGCGTTGGCGCCGGTCTCCACGGTGACGTCGATCCCGGTCTTCTTCTCGAACGGCTTGACGACGGTCTTCTCGAACTGGTCGGCGCCGAAGCCGAAGGTGCTGACGGTCAGCTTCTTGGGGTCGGCGTCGGCGGATTGGGCACAGCCGGAGAGGGAGAGGGAGACCAGGGCCGCGGCCGCGGCGCCGCCTATGAGTCGGGTGGTGCGCATCATGCGGGGAGCTCCTGCTGATCGGGGGTTTCGAGCCGGGCGTCAGCGTCGTCGCCGGGCAGGGGGACGGCCCGCGCCAGGGGCAGATGGAGTCGTATCGACGTGCCGGGGCGCAGTGCCTCGTCGGTGCTGACGGCCTGGAGGGTGCGGTCGCCGACGGTGACGGTGACCGCGAAATCCGTACCGCGGAACCGGACCGAGGTGACGGTCGCGTCGACCACCTCGCCGCCGGCGGGCGGCTTCTGGGTGGGGGCGAGGATCTCGATGTGCTCGGGCCGGATGGTGACCCGGCCCCGTCCGGGGAGGTCGAGGAAGTTCTCGTAGCCCAGGAACTGAGCGACGAAGCGGGTCGCGGGCGCCCGGAACACCTCGCGCGGATGGCCCTGCTGCACGATCCGGCCGCGGTCGAGGATCACCATGGAGTCGGCGAGTTCGAGCGCCTCCTCCTGGTCGTGGGTCACCAGGATGGCGGTCAGCCCGGTCTCGCGCTGGACGCGCAGCAGTTCCTGCCGCATCTGGATCCGCAGCCGCGCGTCCAGGTTGGACAGCGGCTCGTCGAGCAGCAGCACCGAGGGCCGGACGGCCACGGCGCGGGCCAGCGCGACCCGCTGCTGCTGGCCGCCGGAGAGCTCCTTGGGCTTGCGCCGCGCGAGATGAGCGAGCCCGACCAGCTCCAGCACCTCGCCCACCCGGGTGCGGATCTCGGCGGCGGGCGCCCCCCGCATCCGCAGCCCGAACGCGACGTTCTTCTCCACGGTCAGATGCGGGAAGAGGGCGTACGACTGGAAGACCATGCCGATGTTGCGGCGCTCGGGCGGCAGGTGGGTGGCGTCCTCGCCGTCGAGCAGGATCGTGCCGCCGCTGGGGGGCAGAAATCCCGCGATCATCCGCAGCGTCGTCGTCTTGCCGCAGCCGCTCGGGCCGAGGAGGGCGGTGAACTGTCCGCGCTCCACGGTCAGATCGATGGCATCCACGGCCACCGAACCCGAGAACTCCCGGGTGATGGCCTGGAGCTGGACCACAGGCGTCGTCATCTGGCGCATCCCTACTTGCTGAAGACCTTGTTGAAGCCGACGAGCCGCTCCGTGACCACGGCGACCAGCACGGTCGCCGCCAGCAGCAGCGTGCTCACGGCCGCGACGACCGGGTCGAAGGAGAATTCGACGTAGTGGAGCATCTCGACCGGGAGACTGGAGACTCCCGGGCCGTTGAGAAGCAGCGAAAGCGGCACGTTGTTGAAGGAGGTGAGGAAGGACAGCACGGCCGCGGAGACGATGCCGGGCGTCATCACCGGCAGGGTGATGTGCAGGAACGTCCTGAGCGGGCCCGCGCCCAGACCGCGTCCCGCCTCCTCCAGGGCGGGGTCGGCCATGGCGAGCGACGCCCCGGTCACCCGTACCGCGTACGGGAGCAGCAGCACGGTGTGGCCGATCAGCAGCGCGCCCAGGGCGGTGATCCGCAGGGTGACCATCAGCTGCTGGAACAGCGCGAAGCCCAGGACCAGCTCCGGAACGATCGCCGGGGACAGGAACAGCGCCTCGACCGCCTTGCGACCGCGGAACCGCCGCCGCTGGATGGCCAGCGCGGCCGGTATGCCCACCAGCAGGGCGAGGACCGTGGCCCCAGCCGCGACCAGCAGACTCGTGCCGAGCGCGGCATGGAAGGGCTGGTAGGACAGCGCCTTGCCGAACCACCTGCCCGACAGGCCCGGGGGCGGGAACTCCACCGTGTCGCCGGAGGAGAACGCGATCGCCACGACGAGCAGGATCGGCCCCAGCAGGAACACCATCGCCAGCGCGGACAGCGCGGTGAGTACCGGACGGCCACGCATCAGACCGCCCCCACCTTGGACAGCCGGCCCGAGACCACGCTCGCGGCGAGCACCAGGGCCGTCATGATCAGGGCGACGGCGCTGGCCGCGCCCCAGTCGAGCTTCACATTGGCGTAGTCGTACAGCAGGGTGGCCAGGGTGCGGTTACGGGTCCCCCCGAGCAGCAGCGGCGTGGTGAACGCGGTGACCGCGCCGGCGAACACGAGCGTCGCGCCGACCAGCACCCCGGGCAGCGCGAGCGGCAGCACCACCCGCCGGAAGGCCCGGCCCGAACTCGCGCCCAGTCCGCGGGCGGCCTCCTCCAGCTTCGCGTCGACATGGGACAGGGAACTGTACGAGGTAAGGATCATGATCGGGGTGAAGAGCTGGGTGAGCCCGGCGACCAGGGCGAACTCCGTGTACAGCAACTGAGTACCGCTGTCCGCGAGCCCCAGGTCGACCAGCAGGGCGCTGATCAGCCCATTGCGGCCGAGGATCACCAGCCATGAGAAGGTGCGCACGACGGTGGACAGCAGCAGCGGGAAGACCGCCAGGGCCAGCAGCAGTCCCTGGCGGCGCGCGGGCGCCCGGGATATGAGGTACGCCACCGGGAAGCCGAGCAGCAGGCAGATGGCCGTGGTGAGGGCGGCCACCCTGACGGTGCGGGCCGCCACCTCCAGGACATAGTCGTCCCCGAGCATGGAGCCGAGTTTGCCGAGGACATCCGGATCGTCAGCGGCCGGCGGCGCGAACAGCGTGATGCCGAAGGGATAGAGAAAGCCGAAGGCGAGAAGCGCCATGCCCGGCAGGAGCAAGAGGCCTGATGCCGCTCTGCGTGACACGGGCCGGTCCCCCTTTACGTGCGATCGGATGCCTGCAACCGGTTGCAGCAACCGATTGCAGGCAAGCTACGCTAAGCATGGGGAGGCGTCAACGGTCGCCGGTTAAAACCGTGTAACCAGCAAGGAAAGCAGGGGCGGATGGTTCGGCTGGCAGATGTCGCACGCGCGGCGGGCGTGTCCACTTCGACGGCGTCGCGCGCGCTCAGCAGGCCCGATATGGTCGCGCGGGAGACCCGGGAGCGGGTCTCCCGCGCGGCCGCCGAGATGGGATTCCGGCTCAACGCCACCGCGCGGGCGCTGACCACCGGCCACACCGGCCTGGTGGGAGTCATCGTCCCCACCCTGGCCAACCCCTTTTTCCCGCCCATCGTCACGGGGGTTCAGCAGTCCCTCACCGAGGCGGGCGGCAATGTGCTGCTCGGGGTCTGCGACCACTCGGCCGAGCGGGAGCGGGAGCTGGTGACGCAGCTGGGATCTCAGGTCGACGGGCTCGTCCTGGTCGCGCCGGTCAACGCCGACGCGACGCTGCGCACCTTCGCCGAGCGGCTGCCGGTGGTGACCGTGGACCGCACGGCGCCGGGGCTGCCCGGGGTGGTGGTGGACACGCCCGGCGGCGTACGGAAACTGATGGCGCATCTGCTCGGCCTCGGCCACCGGCGCATCGCCTACCTCGGTGGCCCGCCCGGCTCCTGGATGGACCGGCAGCGCCGGAGGGCCGCGCTGGACTCGGTGACGGACAGCGGGGGCGAACTGACCGTACTGGACCCCGTACCGCCGCAGTTCGACGCCGGGCTCGCCGCGGCGGAGCATCTGGTACGACACGAGGCCCAGGTCACCGCCGTCATGGTCTACAGCAGCTATGTGCTGCTCGGGCTCTTCATGGGGCTGGGCAGAGCCGGGCTGCGCGTGCCCGCGGACATCAGCCTCGCCGCCTCGGACGACCTGACCGTCATCGGCATGACCCAGCCGGGCAGCACCGCGCTGCATGTGCCCCTTCAGGAGGCGGGCAGCGCGGCGGGCCGGCTGGTGCGGGAGACCCCGTCGGCGGGCGGGCGGCCGCCACGGATCCGTATCCCCACCCATCTCGTGGTGCGCGACTCCACGGCGGCGCCGCGGAACGACGCCTGAACCTCAGCGCTCCGCTGGAAGTCCGGTGCGTCGCCCGCGGGTACGTCGTGGCTGGTCGCGCCCCGCGGCGGAGCCGCACATCGACACGGCCCCGCGCCCCTACGGAACGCCTCAGCGCTCCTTCTGGGCCAGCCTCAGCAGATGGTCGGCGAGCGCCTGGCCGCCCAGGGGGTCGCGGCTGATCAGCAGGAGCGTGTCGTCGCCCGCGATGGTGCCGAGGATGTCGTGCAGCTCAGCCGAGTCGATGGCCGAGGCGAGGAACTGGGCGGCGCCCGGCGGAGTGCGCAGCACCACGAGGTTGGCCGACGCCTCCGCCGAGATCAGCAGCTCAGCCGCCAGCCGGGCCATCCGCGCCTCGCTCGCCGACTCGCCGAGCGGGGCGCGCGGCGTGCGGTCGCCGCCCTCGCTCGGCACCGCGTAGATCAGCTCACCGCCGGTGTTGCGGATCTTCACCGCGCCCAGCTCGTCCAGGTCCCGGGAGAGCGTCGCCTGGGTGACGGAGAGCCCGTCGTCCGCGAGCAGCTTGGCGAGCTGGCTCTGGGAACGCACGGCCTGCCGGTTCAGGATGTCCACGATCCTGCGGTGGCGTGCGGTGCGGGTCTGCGGCACGGCCGGTCCGCCGTGGTTGGCGTCCTGCGCGTCGGTGTGCTGCGCCTCGGTCATCGGTGTCGTCAGTCTCCGGCTCGTCGTTCCCCGTCTCCCTCATGTGCGGCGTCCAGCACGGCGGGCAGCTCCCGGAGGAAGGTGTCCACCTCGCCGTCGGAGATGACGAGCGGCGGGGCGAGCCGGACCACATCCGGCGCGACCGCGTTCACCAGGAGTCCCGCGTCCTGAGCCGCCTTCTGCACCTGCGGCGCGAGGGACTCTGTGAGCACGATACCGAGCAGCAGCCCGGCGCCGCGGACGCGGGCGACCGATGCGTGGTCGAGCGACTCGATTCCGTTACGCAGCCGCTCCCCCGCCCGCTTGACCCGGTCCAGGAGGCCGTCGGCGGCGATGGTGTCGAGGACGGCGAGACCGGCGGCGCAGGAGACGGGGTTGCCGCCGAAGGTGGATCCGTGCTGACCCGGGGTCAGCAGGTCGGCCGCGGGCCCGAAGGCGAGGGTGGCGCCGATGGGCAGCCCGGCGCCGAGCCCCTTGGCGAGGGTGACGACATCGGGCTCGACGCCCTGCGCCTGGTGCTCGAACCAGTGCCCGGTCCGCCCGATCCCGGTCTGGATCTCGTCGAGCACCAGCAGGGTGCCGGTGGCCCGGGTGATCTCCCGCGCAGCGGCCAGATAGCCGGCCGGCGGCACGATGACGCCGTTCTCGCCCTGGATGGGCTCAAGGATGACGAGGGCGGTGTCGGTGGTGACGGCCGCGCGCAGCGCCTCCACGTCCCCGTACGGCACGTGCGTCACATCGCCGGGCAGCGGGAGGAAGGGCTCCTGCTTGGCGGGCTGGCCGGTCAGGGCCAGCGCGCCCATGGTGCGGCCGTGGAAACCGCCGGCGGTGGCCACCATATGGGTGCGCCCGGTGCGCCGCCCGATCTTGAAGGCGGCCTCGACCGCCTCCGCGCCGGAGTTGGAGAAGTACACGCGTCCGGAGCGGCCGAAGAGCTGGAGCAGCCGCTCGGCGAGCGCCACCGGGGGCTCGGCCACGAAGAGGTTGGAGACATGGCCGAGGGTGGCGATCTGGTCGGACACCGCCCGGACGACGGCGGGGTGGGCATGGCCGAGGGAGTTGACGGCGATACCGCCGACGAAGTCGAGGTACTCCTTGCCGTCCGCGTCCCAGACCTTGGTGCCCTCACCGTGGGTGAGCGGGAGGCGGGGGGTGCCGTAGTTGTCCATGAGCGCCCCCTGCCAGCGCCGCTTCAGCTCCGCGTTGCTCACTGGTCCTCCCCCTTGTCGCCCTTGCTGTCCTGGTCATCCTTGCCGGTCGCGGTCCCGTCCGGCAGGACCATCGTGCCGATGCCCTCGTCGGTGAAGATCTCCAGCAGGATGGAGTGCGGTACGCGCCCGTCGAGGACACGGGCGGTGGTGACCCCGTGGCGCACGGCGTACAGACAGCCCTCCATCTTCGGCACCATGCCGCTGGCCAGCTCCGGGAGCAGCTTCTCCAGCTGGCTCGCGGTGAGCTTGCTGATCACCTCGTCGCTGTTGGGCCAGTCGGCGTAGAGGCCCTCCACATCGGTGAGCACCATCAGCGTCTCGGCGCCCAGCGCGACGGCGAGGGCGGCCGCGGCCGTGTCCGCGTTGACGTTGTAGACATGGCCGTCGTCGGCGCTGCGGGCGATGGAGGAGACGACCGGGATCCGGCCGTCGTCCAGCAGGGCCCGGACCGCGCCGGTGTCGATCTCGGTGATCTGGCCGACCCGGCCGATGTCCACCTGCTCGCCGTCGATCTCGGCGAAGTGCTTGGTGGCGGACATCAGATGCGCGTCCTCGCCGGTCATGCCGACGGCCAGCGGGCCGTGCCGGTTGAGCAGCCCGACCAGTTCGCGCTGGACCTGTCCGGCCAGCACCATCCGTACGACGTCCATGGCGTCGTCGGTGGTGACCCGCAGCCCGGCCTTGAACTCGCTCACCAGACCGTGCCGGTCCAGCTGTGCGCTGATCTGGGGGCCGCCGCCGTGGACGACGACCGGGCGCAGACCCGCGTGGCGCAGGAAGACGACATCCTGGGCGAAGGCGGCCTTGAGCTCGTCGTCGACCATGGCGTTGCCGCCGAACTTGACCACCACGGTCTTGCCGTGGTGCCGGGTCAGCCAGGGCAGCGCCTCGATGAGGGTGCGGGCCTTGGGCAGGGCGGTGTGTTTACGGGTGGTGGTCGGCTGGCTCATGAGGAATAAGCGCTGTTCTCGTGGACGTAGTCGGCGGTGAGGTCGTTGGCCCAGATGACCGCCGAGGCGCTGCCCGCGGACAGGTCGGCGGTAATGCGGACCTCGCGGAAGCGCATGTCGACCAGCTCCCGGTCCTCGCCCACCGAGCCGTTCTTGCACACCCAGACGTCGTTGATCGCGACGTTGAGCTGGTCCGGTTCGAAGGCGGCCGAGGTGGTGCCGATCGCGGAGAGCACCCGGCCCCAGTTGGGGTCCTCGCCGTGGACGGCGCACTTGAGGAGGTTGTTGCGGGCGATCGAGCGGCCCACCTCCACCGCGTCGTCCTCGGTGGCCGCGCCCACGACCTCGATCCGGATGTCCTTGGAGGCGCCCTCGGCGTCCCCGATCAGCTGGCGGGCGAGATCGGCGCAGACCTCGCGGACCGCCTCGGCGAACTCCGCGGCGTCGGGAGAGACGCCGGAGGCGCCGGAGGCCATCAGCAGCACCATGTCGTTGGTGGACATGCAGCCGTCGGAGTCGACCCGGTCGAAGGTGGTGCGGGTGGCGGCGCGCAGCGCGGTGTCCAGCCCGGGGGTGTCCACGTCGGCGTCGGTGGTGAGGACGACGAGCATGGTGGCCAGGCCCGGGGCCAGCATCCCGGCGCCCTTGGCCATACCTCCCACGGTCCAGCCGGCGGGGCTCTGTACGACGGCCGTCTTGTGGACGGTGTCGGTGGTCTTGATGGCGATCGCGGCCTTCTCGCCGCCGTGTGGGGACAGCGCCTCGGCGGCCTTGCCGACCCCGGACAGCACGGCGTCCATGGGCAGCCGGACGCCGATGAGCCCGGTGGAGGCCACGGCGACCTCGCCCGCGCTGTGGCCGAGGACCTCCGCGACCTTCTCGGCGGTGGCGTGGGTGTCCTGGAAGCCCAGCGGGCCGGTGCAGGCGTTGGCGCCACCGGAGTTGAGGACGACGGCCGAGACCTGACCGCCCGTGATGACCTGCTCGGACCACAGGACGGGGGCGGCCTTGACGCGGTTGGAGGTGAACACGGCCGCGGCGGAGAGGCGCGGGCCGGTGTTCACCACGAGTGCGAGGTCGGGGTTTCCGTTCTCCTTGATCCCTGCCGCGACGCCGGAGGCCGTGAAGCCCTGGGCAGCCGTAACGCTCATGGAGCGACTCCGATCGTGGAAAGTCCCAGCTCCTCGGGGAGGCCGAGGGCGATGTTCATGCTCTGCACCGCGCCGCCCGCGGTGCCCTTGGTCAGGTTGTCGATGGCGCTGATCACGAGGGCGCGGCCGGCCGCCTCGTCATGGGCGACCTGGAGCAGCGCGGCGTTGGATCCGTACACGGCGGCGGTGGAGGGCCACTGGCCCTCGGGGAGGAGGGTGACGAACGGTTCGTCCCGCAGCGCCTTGTCGTACGCGGCGCGCAGGCTCTCCCCGGTGACTCCGGGCCTGGCCTTGGCACTGCAGGTGGCGAGGATGCCGCGGGGCATCGGGGCGAGGGTCGGAGTGAAGGAGACCGACACCCGCTCCCCCGCCGCGGCGGACAGGTTCTGGATCATCTCGGGGGTGTGCCGGTGTCCGCCGCCGACGCCGTACGGGCTCATCGAGCCCATGACCTCGCTGCCCAGCAGATGCGGCTTGGGCGCCTTGCCCGCGCCCGAGGTCCCGGAGGCGGCGACGATGACCGCCTCGGGCTCCAGCAGCCCGGCCGCGTACGCCGGGAAGAGCGCGAGGGAGACGGCGGTGGGGTAGCAGCCCGGCACCGCGATGCGCTTGGTGCCCTCCAGCGCGGCGCGGGCGCCGGGCAGCTCGGGGAGGCCGTAGGGCCAGGTGCCGGCGTGCGGCGAACCGTAGAACCGCTCCCAGTCCGCCGCGTCCTTCAGCCGGAAGTCGGCGCCGCAGTCGATGACCAGGACCTGGTCGCCGAGCTGCTCGGCCACGGCGGCGGACTGCCCGTGCGGCAGTGCCAGGAAGACCACGTCATGTCCGGCCAGCGCCTCGGCGGTGGTGTGCTCGAGCACCCGACCGGCCAGCGGGAGCAGATGGGGCTGCAGCCCGGCGAGGGGCTGTCCGGCGTTGGAGTTGCCGGTCAGGGTGCCGATCTCCACCTCGGGGTGGGCGAGCAGCAGCCGCAGCAGTTCCCCGCCCGCGTATCCGCTCGCGCCCGCCACCGCAGCACGTATGGCCATCGCCGTCGTCCTCCCTAGATGATGGCATGACTATACGTTCCACGACAGCTTTATGCAAAGGGGTGGCCGGATTCCCACCATCGAGGTGGTGTGGTCGGGTAGCCGGATCACGTTGCCGTGGCCCGGCCCCCTCAGAACCGGACGTTTCCGGTGTGAGGCCGACGCAGCGCTGGAGGCGTTGCGTCGCGAGTTGGGCGACGGCTGGACGGTCGAGGACCGCCGGAGCTAAGCCACGCCTATGGCCAACAGGTGTGCTCAGCTGGCCGACTGTGGCGCTCAGGCCCAGGTGGGCCAGGGCACAGCGCCGTGGCCGGTCCTCACCGGCCCCGAGGGCCACGAGTTCCACGCCCTCGCCCCGTCCTGACGGGGAGCCGCCCGGGAAGCGGCTCAGATGATGATGACCCGGCGCCCGCGCGTATGACCGGCCTGGCTGTCGATGTGCGCCGCCGCGGCCTCGGCGAGCGGATACGACTTCTCGACCGGGATGTGGAGCTTTCCCCGCGAGATGAGGTCGACGGCCTCGGCGAGCGCTTCCGGCACGCTCCCGGCCACGCCGGAGAACCGGACACCCAGCTCCGGCGCGCCGAGATCGGCGATGGAGACCACCTTCCGCGGATCCCCGGTCAGCTCGACGAGCTCGCGGATCACCCCCGAACCGGCCAGATCGAGTGCCGCGTCGACCCGGCCGAGCCGCCGCACCCGATCGACCCAGCCCTCGCCGTACGTCGTGGCAACGGCACCCAGGCTCCTCAGATAGTCCTGGTTCGCGGCCCCGGCCGTGCCGATCACCGCGATGCCGCGGTCGCGGGCGATCTGCAGCACCGCCGAGCCGACTCCCCCGGACGCACCGCTGACCAGCAGCGTCTGCCCGGACCGTACGCCGACCTCGCGGATGACGCGCAGCGCGGTCTCCACCACGGAGGGGTACCCGGCCGCCTCCTCGAACGTCAGCCCCTCGGGCATACGGGCCCAGGCCGACAGCACGGCGAACTCGGCATAGGTGCTCGAACCCTCGCCGAACACATGATCGCCGACCTCGACCCCTTCGGCGCCCTCGCCGACCTCGTCCACCACCCCGGAGGCGTCCAGCCCGACTCCGGAGGGCAACTCGACCGGATGGGCCCCCAGGATCTGGCCTTCACGGATCCGCCAGTCGACGGGGTTCACGCCCGCCGCCCGCACGGCGACGCGTACCTGGCCGGGGCCCGCATGGGGCTCCTCGGCGTCTATGAGTTGCAGAACGTCCGGACCGCCGAACTCGGCGAAGCTCACTCTCTTCATGCGACCGACCGTAACACTAACGGTTAGTATTTAAAAACGGTTTCGGCTTTGCATCTGATAGCGTGAGGGCATGACCGTGCCGCCCGGACGCCGAGAGCGCAAGAAGGCCGCGACCCGCCAGAAGATCGCTGATGCCGCCCTGCGGCTCTTCCTGGAACGCGGATACGACGCGGTGGGCATCCGTGACGTGGCCGCCGAGGCCGACGTGGCCGTCACCACGCTCTTCTCCCACTTCGCCTCGAAAGAGGCCCTGGTGTTCGAGCAGGACCAGGACTTCGAGCAACGCCTCACACAAGCGGTCACCGACCGGGCGCCGCACGAACCGCTCCTCCCCGCGCTGCGCCGCGAGATCCAGGCCCTGGTGCGCCATTGCACGGCGGACAGCGCCGCCCCGGTCTGGCACATGATCGACGCATCACCCGCCCTGCGGGAGTACGAGGAGTCGATGAGGCTGCGCCATGCGGAGTCGCTGGCAACGGCCATCGCCGCCGATCCCGGCCTGTCACAGACCACGACGGCCTGCCGGACGATCGCGAGGTTCGTGATCGACGCCTATGCGCTGGCCCGTGAGGCGGCCGATCCGGAGGCCGCGGTGGACGAGATCTTCCGGATGATCGAGGCGGCCTGGGAGGTCGCCTCACCTTCTCGACGTACGTGACCTCCAGGTAGGGCAGGGGCCGCTGAGGAGACAGGGGCCACTGAGGAGACGGGAAAAGGGGACCGCCCCCGGCCGGGCGAGTGCCGGCCGGGGGCGGTGTGGTGCGGTGGTGCGTCAGGCGCCCCAGGCGGGTCAGCCGAGGGTGGCGAGGGCCTGGTTGAAGGTCGCGGACGGGCGCATGACGGCCGCGGCCTTGGCCGGGTCGGGCTGGTAGTAGCCGCCGATGTCGGCCGGGGAGCCCTGGACCGCGAGCAGCTCGTCGACGATCGTCTGCTCCTGGGTGGAGAGCGTGTCGGCGAGCTGGGCGAACGCCTTGGCCAGGTCGGCGTCGTCGGTCTGCTTGGCCAGCTCCTGGGCCCAGTACAGGGCCAGGTAGAAGTGGCTGCCGCGGTTGTCGATACCGCCGACGCGGCGGCTGGGCGACTTGTTCTCGGCCAGGAAGGTGCCGGTCGCCCGGTCGAGGGTGTCGGCGAGGACCTGGGCCCGCGCGTTGCCCGTCTTCTGCGCGAGGTGCTCGAAGCTGACCGCGAGGGCCAGGAACTCGCCCAGGCTGTCCCAGCGCAGGTAGTTCTCCTTGACCAGCTGCTGGACGTGCTTGGGCGCCGAGCCGCCCGCGCCGGTCTCGAACAGACCGCCGCCGTTGATCAGCGGGACGACCGAGAGCATCTTGGCGCTGGTGCCCAGCTCCAGGATCGGGAACAGGTCGGTCAGGTAGTCACGCAGGACGTTGCCGGTGACCGAGATCGTGTTCTCGCCGCGGCGGATCCGCTCGAGGGAGAGCTTGATCGCCTCGACCGGGGCCAGGATCCTGATGTCCAGGCCCTCGGTGTCGTGCTCCGGCAGGTACGCCTTGACCTTCTCGATGAGGTTGGCGTCGTGGGCGCGGCCCTCGTCCAGCCAGAAGACGGCCGGGTCGCCGGTGGCGCGGGCGCGGGTGACGGCCAGCTTGACCCAGTCCTGGATCGGCACGTCCTTGGTCTGGCACATCCGGAAGATGTCACCGGCGCCGACGACCTGCTCGATGACCGCGTTGCCCGCCCCGTCCAGGACGCGGACGGTGCCCGTGGTGGGGATCTCGAAGGTCTTGTCGTGGCTGCCGTACTCCTCGGCCTTCTGCGCCATCAGGCCGACGTTGGGCACCGAGCCCATCGTGGCCGGGTCGAAGGCGCCGTGGGCGCGGCAGTCGTCGATGACGGCCTGGTAGATCCCGGCGTAGCTGCTGTCCGGGATCACCGCGAGGGTGTCGTGCTCCTCGCCGTCCGGGCCCCACATGTGGCCGGAGGTGCGGATCATGGCCGGCATGGAGGCGTCGACGATGACGTCGGACGGCACATGCAGGTTGGTGATGCCGCGGTCGGAGTCGACCATGGCCAGCTCCGGGCCCTCGGCCAGCTCGGCGTCGAAGGACGCCTTGATCGCCGCGCCCTCGGGCAGTGCCTCCAGGCCCTTGAGGATGCCGCCCAGACCGTCGTTCGGGGTCAGACCGGCGGCGGCGAGGGTCTCACCGTGCTCGGCGAAGGTCTTGGGGAAGAAGGCGCGTACGCCGTGGCCGAAGACGATCGGGTCGGAGACCTTCATCATCGTGGCCTTCAGGTGCAGGGAGAACAGCACGCCCTCCGCCTTGGCGCGGGCCACCTGCGCCGAGAGGAACTCGCGCAGCGCCGCGACGCGCATCACGGAGGCGTCCACGACCTCGCCCGCCAGCACCGGCACCGACTCGCGCAGCACGGTGGTGGAGCCGTCGTCGCCCGCCAGCTCGATGCGCAGCGAGCCGTCCTCCGGGACCACCACGGACTTCTCGGTGGAGCGGAAGTCGTCGGTGTCCATGTGGGCCACATTGGTCTTGGAATCGGCCGTCCAGGCGCCCATGCGGTGCGGGTTGGCCTTGGCGTAGTTCTTCACCGAGGCGGGGGCGCGGCGGTCGGAGTTGCCCTCGCGCAGCACCGGGTTCACCGCGGAGCCCTTGACCTTGTCGTAACGGGCGCGGATCTCCCGCTCCTCGTCGGTCTTCGGGTCGTCCGGGTAGTCCGGCAGCGCGTAGCCCTGCTGCTGCAGCTCGGCGACCGCGGCCTTCAGCTGCGGGATCGAGGCCGAGATGTTCGGCAGCTTGATGATGTTCGCCTCGGGGGTCTTGGCGAGGTCACCCAGCTCGGCGAGGGCGTCGGGGATGCGCTGGCCCTCTTCCAGGTGCTCGGGGAACTGGGCGATGATCCGGCCCGCCAGGGAGATGTCCCGGCTCTCCACGCTGACCCCGGCCGTGGAGGCATACGCCTCGATCACCGGCAGGAACGAGTACGTCGCGAGGGCAGGGGCCTCGTCCGTGTGCGTATAGATGATGGTCGAGTCAGTCACCGGGTGCTCCGCTCCACGTCTGCAACATTGCTCGACATCAAGATATCCGGTGCCGAGTGCTTTCCCGAAAGGGCCCTGGGCAGAAAGCCGGGCCCTGGTCACGGCCCGCGCTTCGATGGGATCGTCCGGCCCATGCCGATGACTCTGCGGGGCGCGCGGGTGGTGCTGCGCCCCACCGTCCCTTCCGATGTTCCCTCCCTGGCCGCGATCCGCGCCACGCCCGAGGTGTACGCGCGCTGGCGGGGCGGCGAGGACCTGGTGGCGGCGGTGCGCGAGGACCTGGCCGAGCCCGGCGCCGAGCAGCTGACCATCGAGGACGAGGGCGTGGTGATCGGCATGATCCAGTGGTCGGCCGAGGCCGATCCGGAGTACCGGCACGCGAGCGTCGACATCTATCTGGACCCGGCGGTGCACGGGCGGGGGCTGGGCACCGACGCCGTACGCACCCTGGCCCGCCATCTGATCGCCGACCACGGCCACCACCGGATCGTGATCGACCCGGCGGCGGACAACCCCGCCGCGATCCGCTGCTACGGCAAGGTCGGCTTCCGGCCCGTCGGCGTCATGCGGTCCTATGAGCGCGGCGCCGACGGTACGTGGCATGACGGGCTGCTGATGGATCTGCTGGCCGAGGAGCTCACCCCGTGAGCGGAGACCCGGGGAGCGTTTGTGTCACGTACCGTCCACGCGCAGCCGCCACTCGCCCGCCCGGCCGGTGAGGGTGACCGTGGAGAGCGGACGGACGTCGACGTTCCAGTAGCAGTGCGGCGGTGCCTTGATCGCGTACATCAGGGCGGCACGGACCACGCCGGGGTCGGCCACGGCCACCATCTTGGCGTGGTCCTCGGCCGGGCGGGTGTCCAGCCAGCCGCCGATCCGCATGATGAACGCGTGCAGCGACTCCCCGCCGTGCGGTGCGGAGCGCGGATCGCCGAGCCAGGCGTCCACCTCCGTGGGTTCGCGCGCCATCACATCGGCGAGGGAGCGGCCCGCCCAGCGGCCCATGTCGCAGTCGCGCAGGGCGAGTTGGACCAGTGGTGTGAAGCCCAGCGCGTCGCCGGTCTCCCGGCTGCGGGTCGACGGCGAGCAGTAGCGCAGCTCCGCCGCGGCCAGCGGCAGCAGCCCGGGGGCCGCGCGCTCGGCGGCGAGCCGGCCCTCCGGATCCAGCGGCCGGTCGTCGCCGAAGCGCTCCCCCAGCCGGGAGGAGCTGCGGCCGGCGGCCACCAGCGTCAGCCGAAACGTCATCCCGGCATCGTAAGGTCACGGCCGCGGCTCCAGGGCCCGTAACCAGGAGAAGAGCAGGGCCTTTCGGTGTGCGCCGGGTCACCGGGCGGCTCGAAGCGGCCGTCTCGTGAACACCGTGCGCATCGTGGGTGGCGGGCAGGATGCGGCGCGGACCGCCGGGGGCGCTCTGAAGGGGCGCGGGGCTGTGCCGATGCGCGGCTCCGCCGCGTGGGGCGCGGCCGCGGACGATCGACGG
>NZ_JAAAYH010000191.1:0-16613 GCF_018035285.1 Streptomyces sp. MK37H
TTCCGGCCGCCTCGTGGCCGAGCGCGGTGGGGGAGCGGAGCAGATTGGGGCCGTTCTCGCCGTGGGCGTAGTAGTGCAGATCGGAGCCGCACAGCCCGACCGCGCCGATCTCCACCAGGACCTCGCCGGGGGCGGGTTGGGGAATCGGGTGCCGCTCGATGCGCACATCCTTCGGGCCGTGCAGGATCGCGGCGGTGGCGTCGTTCATCGGGATGGTTCTCCAGGTATGTGACGGATGTGCGGTCGTGGGCTCAGGCGGCGGTCAGCCGCAGCGGTTCGACGCGCTTGATGACCAGGCCGTAGGTGAGGGCGCCGACGATGCACAGCGCGCCGGACAGCATCAGCGGGGCGACGAAGGAGTGGTGGAAGAAGCCCAGCAGCAGACCGGTGGTGGTCGAGCCGAGCACTCCGGCGAGGTTGGAGGCGAAGTTCTGGATGCCGCCGAGCGAGGCGACATGGCGCGGGGTGGGCGCGACGTCGGCGGGCAGGCTGGCCACCGAGGCGGCGGAGAAGGCCAGGCTGGCGTAGCTGACGGACAGCAGGGCCAGGGCCCACAGGGCGCTGGGGACGAGCACGGCGAAGGCGATGACGGAGGAGAAGAGCATTCCGCACACCAGACAGGTCTTGCGGGCCCGGCTCACCGACCAGCCGCGGCGCAGCAGGGTGTCGCTGGTCCAGCCGCCGAGCAGGCTGCCGCCGATGGCGACGATGCCGGGCAGGGCGCCGTAGAAGCCCAGTTTGAGCAGGTCGAAGCCGCGGGCGTCGACGAGGTAGCTGGGGAACCAGGTGATGAAGAAGTAGATGACGTAGTTGAGGCAGAAGAAGCCGATCATCATGCCCCAGACCGTGCGGTGGCGGAACAGGTCGCGCCAGCGGACGGCGGGCTCCTCCGGCGCCGTCGTCTCCTCGGCGGGGTTCCCCTCGAGCCGGGCGCCGCCCGCCATGACGTAGGCGCGTTCCTCGGCGCTGAGCCCGCCGCGCGCCGAGGGCTCGCGGTAGGCCTTGAGCCACAGCGCCACCCACAGCAGGGCCACGGCGCCGGTGACCCAGAACGCCATCCGCCAGCCCTGCCAGGCGATCAGCGCGGTCACGACGGGGGCGGCGACGGCGGTGCCGGCGCGGGCGCCGTTGTCCCAGACGCTGTTGGCCAGGGCCCGTTCGCGGACCGGGAACCAGCGGGAGACGGACTTGGCGCACGAGGGGTACGCGGGGGCCTCGCCCGCGCCGAGGGCGAGGCGGGCGAAGAGGAGGCTGCCGATGCCCCGGACGAATCCGGTGCCCACGGTGACCAGTGACCAGATCAGCCCGCCGATGGCGAACATGCGCTTCTCGCCGTAGCGGTCGATGAGCGCCCCGGCGGGCAGTTGGCCCAGCGCGTAGGTCACGAAGAACATGCTGAGGATGACGCCCTGCCACTCGGGGCCGATGTGCAGGTCATCGGTCATATAGGGCAGGGAGATGGAGATGGTGGCGCGGTCGACGTAGTTGACGGTCATGCCCAGGAAGCAGAGGAAGACCATCAGCCAGCGGGTGTTGTGGCGCAGCCCGCGGGGGCGCGGTGGCCCGGTCGTGGCCTCGTCCTGGGCTGGGGAGTGCTGGTCGGTGGCGGGGACGGCTCTGGGGGTCTTCAAGGCGGCTCTCCTTTGAAGGGGTGGTGCGTGGGGTCAGCGCGGTGGCCGGGCGCGGGGGTCCAGCTCCGCCCGTACGGACGCGACGAGGGCGGTGTCGTCGGCGAGGTCCTCGGCGCCCAGTAGCCGCAGCAGCCGGCGCGGGGCCTCGGTGCGCGGGCCGTCCCAGGCGCGGCGCAGCTCCTCGGCCCGGGGATCGTCCAGGGGGTGGTCGCGGGTGAGGCGGGCCCAGGCGGCGAGGGCGGTGGCCAGGAGCGGGGTGTCCCGTCCGGCGGCGCGCAGTTCGCGCAGCGGGGCGAGCCACCGTTCGGGGATCTTCTGGGATCCGTCCATGGCGATCTGCTGGATGCGGTGGTGCATCGCGGGGTTGGCGAAGCGGTCCACCAGGCTGTCGATGTAGGCGGGGAGGTCCAGCCCCTCGGTGGGCGGCAGGCTCTGCGCGGCCTCGGCGCAGTAGGCGCGTACGGTCTCCTCGCCCCAGGGGGTGGCCAGGACATCGGCGACGGTCTCGCACCCGCCCGCGAGCCCGAGGTACGCGATGAGCGAGTGGGAGCCGTTGAGCAGCCGGAGCTTGGCGAGCTGGTAGGGGCTCACATCGGGGACGAAGCGAACCCCGGCCGCCTCCCAGTGCGGGCGGTCGGCGGCGAAGATGTCCTGGAGCACCCACTGGGTGAACGGTTCGCCGGTGACCGCGCCCGCGTCGTCCACGGTCAGGGCGCGGGCGGCGGTCCGCCGGTCGGTGTCGGTGGTGGCGGGGACGATGCGGTCGACGACGGTGGCGGGGAAGGCGACCGAGCCGGTGATCCAGTCCAGCAGGCGGTCTCGGTCGTCCCATGCGGTGGCGGCGATGAACTCCCGTACCAGGCGCCGCAGTACCGCGCCGTTGTCGGCCATGTTGTCGCAGGAGACCAGCGACACCGGGGCGCCGCCGGCCCGCAGCCGGGCGCGCAGCCCCGCGGCGAGCTGCCCGGCCACGCTCGCGGGCGCGGGCCGCCCCGCCAGGTCGCCCCGGATCAGCGGGTCGTCCAGGGCGAGTCCGCCGGTGGCGGCGTCGCGCCGGTAGCCCTTCTCGGTGACGGTGAGGGTGACGACGGTGACCTCGGGGGAGGCGAGGAGCGCGCCGAGCCGGGCGCCGTCGTCGGTGGCGTGCAGCACCTCGGTCACGGTGCCGACCACGCGGGTGGCCGGGCCGTTGGGGCGCCGTTCGGTGAACGAGTACAGCCCGTCCTGTGGGCGCAGCGCGTCCACGACGGACCGGCTGCGCTGGGTGACACCGGCGATGCCCCAGCCGCCGCCGTGCGCGGCCTCGGCGGCTTCGGTGTAGAGGGCCTGGTGGGCGCGGTGGAAGGCGCCGATGCCCAGGTGCACGATCCGGGGGCGCAGCGCCCGCGGGTCGGTGCGCGGGCGGCTCTCGGCGGGGACGCGGGGCAGGGTGGCCAGCGACAGGCGCCGCGGGGAGTCGGCGGTCACCAGTCGTGCACCGACCCGTCGGTACGGCGGCTCACCGGGAGGTACTTCGGGTCGTACGGGAAGCGGGCGGCCGCCTCCTCATCGAACTCGATGCCGAGGCCGGGCGCGGCCGAGGGGTGCAGGGCGCCGTCGATCAGCTCGTAGGTCGGCCGGAACACCTCGTGGGTGAGCGGGTCGTGCGCCATGTACTCCTGGATGCCGAAGTTGGGCACGGTGACATCGAGGTGGACGGCCGCCGACATGCTCACCGGGGACAGGTCGGTGGCGCCGTGCGAACCGGTGCGCACCTGGTACAGCTCGGCGAGGTGGAAGATCCGCCGCAGATGGGTGATGCCGCCGGCGTGCACGACCGAGGCGCGGATGTAGTCGATGAGCCGCTCGGTGATGAGCTGCTGGCAGTCCCAGATGGAGTTGAAGACCTCGCCGACCGCGATCGGGGTGGTGGTGGACTGCCGGATCTGGCGGAAGGACTCCTGGAGCTCGGCGGGGGTGGGGTCCTCCATCCAGAACAGCCGCACCTCCTCCAGGCTGCGGCCGAGCCGCCCCGCCTCGGTGGGGGTGAGCCGGTGGTGGACGTCGTGCAGCAGGTGGAAGCCGAAGCCGAACCGCTCGCGGACCGCCTCCAGATAGCGGGGTGCGAAGTCCAGATACGCCTCGGTGGACCACGGCTGCTCCTCGGGCAGCGCGCCGGTGGCGGGCTCGTAGACGGTGGCGACGGTGCCGTGGCGGATGCCGTAGGTGCCCGGGGAGCCGGGGACGGCGGCCTGGGCGCGGATAGCGCGGTAGCCCATCTCCTGGAAGCGGGCCACGTCGTCCAGCAACTCGGGGACGTCGCCGCCGCTGGCGTGGCCGTAGACGAGGGCGCCCTCGCGGGCCTTGCCGCCCAGCAGCTCGTACACCGGAAGGCCCGCGACCTTGCCCTTGATGTCCCACAGCGCGGTGTCCACGGCCGATATGGCGGTCATGGTCACCGGGCCGCGGCGCCAGTAGGCCCCCTTGTAGAGGTAGTGCCAGGTGTCCTCGATGCGGGCGGGGTCGCGCCCGATCAGCAGGGGTACGAGGTGGTCCTCCAGATAGGAGGCGACCGCGAGCTCGCGGCCGTTCAGGGTCGCGTCACCGAGACCGGTCACGCCGTCGGAGGTGGTCACCTTCAGGGTCACGAAATTGCGCCCCGGCGAGGTGACGATGACCTTGGCCTCCGTGATCGTGGCCATGCGCGCGTGCTCCTTACTGAGCGGGCTCCCGGGGTGGAGTCCGGGCTGTCGGTCGGCTACCATACAAGTACGTCAGCAACTGGAGTCAAGGGTTCGGAAGGGGTCAGATGGCATCGGCGGAGGGACTGAACGCGGCACGCTCCCGGGGGCGCAACACCCGGCAGCTGGTCCATGAGGTGCTGCGTTCGCGCATCGTCGGCCTGGAGCTGGAGCCCGGCTCCGCCGTCTCGGAGAACGATCTGGCGGCCGAGCTCGGGGTGAGCCGCACCCCCGTCCGCGAGTCCCTGATCCTGCTCGCCGACGAGGGGCTGGTGGACATCTACCCCCAGATGGGCACGTTCGTCTCGCGCATCCGGGAGCGCGATGTGGCCTCCGCCCAGTTCATCCGGGAGGCACTGGAGTGCGCCGCGCTGCGGGAGGCCGTCGGCAAGGCCGGCGCGCGGGACGTGGCCGAGCTGCGGGTCCTGCTCACCGCGCAGGAGGAGGCCGACCGCCAGTCCGACATGGAGGGTTTCTTCCAGCTGGACGAGGAGTTCCACGCCCGGCTGATGGCGGTGAGCGGCCACGCCTCGGCCTGGCCGGTCGTCAGCCAGGCCAAGGCCCAGCTGGACCGGGCCCGCAGGCTGTCACTGCCGATGACCCAGCAGATGTCCCTGCTCATCGGCCAGCACCGCGAGGTGGTCGACCTGCTGGAGGCGGGCGATCTGGACCGGGCCGATGAGTCGCTGCGCTCCCATCTGCGGCTGGTCTTCAGCGATGTGGAGAAGATCCGCGCCAGGCACCCCGAGCTCTTCAGCGACGAGGACGCTCCCCTGCGGCCCCGCCGCGACAGCGCCCGGCGCACCGCCTCCCGGGGAGACCGCTAGTGGCGGCGCCCGGCATCATCAGATCGCGTCCCACTCCACCGCGTCGTACGCCGCGCCCACCCGCCGCGTCAGCTCCGCGTCGACCGCGTACTCCACCTCGTCGATCCGCCGCACCGGCGCGAACCCCTGTGAGTTGGTGAGGAACGCCGACCGGTAGGAGGAGAGGTCGGCGAGGGTGACGCGGCGGCGGGCCGAGGGCAGGCGCGGGGCGAGCAGGGCCATGGTGATGCCGAGCAGTGAGGGGGCGTCCGGCCAGATCACGGACGAGCCGTCCCAGAAGGCGATATTGGTGATCGCGCCCTCGGCCACCACGCCCTGCGGGTCGGTCAGGAGAGCCTCGTCGTGTCCGGCGCGGTGTGCCGCGGTGAGGTAGTGGTGCTGGCCGAAGCCGCCCAGATGCTTGATGTGGGGGACCTCCCGGACGTAGGGGACCGACATCACGGACTTCGGCTCCGTGGCCATTGTCTGCGGGGGACGCACCGTGACCATCAGGGTGGCCCGCTCGTCGCCCTCGGGCCAGTAGACATAGACCCGGAGCGAGGCGTCCCGGACCCCGGCGCCCTCCAGGGCGTGCCGGATGTCCGCCCGTACGCGCGCCTCGTCGAGGTCGCCGCCGAACAGTTCCCGGGTCGCCGAGCGCAGCCGCTCGAGATGGAGATCGAGGCCCCGGACCCGGGCGTCCCTGATCTGCATGGCCGTGAAGTGCCCGTAGCTGGTGAGCGCGGGCAGCCGCAGGGTGTCCGCGGTGGCGGGCGATCCGTTGATCTCGATGTGGCTCATCCGTCCACCTCCTCGGGCTCCTGGCGGTGGGTGAGCACATTGATCACCCGCCCGTTGGGGTCGCGGACGAAGAAGCGGCGGACGCCCCACTCCTCGTCGCGCAGGGGGTGGACGATCTCGGCGCCGCTGTCGCGCATCGCCGCGTAGGCCGCGTCCACGTCGTCCACCTCGATGCTCAGATCGGGGACCACCGGCCCGGTCCTGTCGTCGGTCATCACGCCGATCTGGGCCGTGGGGTTGTCGGGGGAGGCGAGGGTCATGACCCAGCCGAGGTTCATCACCTCCTCGAGGCCCAGGAGACCGTAGAACTCCCGGTTCTCCCGCATCGCTTCGGACCGGACGTTGGGTACGACACGGCGGACGGTCATCGCGGGCTCCCCCGGTGGTTCAGCTGGTGGTGTGGTTACCGATCACGGCGTCAAGATACTCGGAGACCGCGTCCCGGTTGCGGGTCAGGCAGTCGATGCGCCGGGTCATGCGGTCCCGCTCGTTCTCCAGCGTGGCGATCATCTCCGGTGTGGCATCGGAGAAGTGAATGAGCCGGGGCTTGTCGAGACACGGCAGGATCTGCTTGATGATGCGGGTGGGCAGCCCGGCGTCGAGCAGGCCCCTGATCTGCAGCACCCGGTCGACGAGCCGCTCGTCGTACGAGCGGTAGCCGTTCGCGCAGCGGTCGGGCAGGATCAGCCCCTGCTCCTCGTAGTAGCGCAGCAGCCGGCGCGGTGTGCCGGTGCGCTCCGACAGCTCTCCGATGCGCATGCGCGGGTCCCCCTCACTTCACATCCATGTGAGGGATGCAGCGTAGCGTCGGGGCGGGCGCACTCGCGAGGGGCGGAAGGCGCCGGGAAAAGTGCCAGGTGATTGAACGCGGACCCCCGGCACGCCGTACGGATAACGACGGGCCCGGCCACCCGAGCCGGGTCCGCCGTGCCACCACCGGGCTTCGCAGGGAAGGACCTTCGGGTTGTCGCGCCAATCGAGCTCTCGTCAGCGGTCGGAAACGGACAAGGGAATCACGGAGGAGGGCCTGACGGAGGGCCCGTCACCGGAGGGTCCACCTGAGCGCACGCCGGAAGTCCCCGCCCAGGGGCGGGATCACGCCGGGGAGCGGGATACGGCCCCCGCCCGGGCGGCGGACGCCGCCGCGGACGCGGACACCGCCCAGGACACGGACACGGTCGCGGACGCCGGCGGCTCCGCGGGACACGACATGTCCCCCGAGCCGCCCGGCGATGCGGAGGAGGCGGAGGACCCGGACGAGACCACCGTGACCGGCCCGCTGGCCGGCACCGCCCCCGACGCGGTCCCCGCCCGCAAGGGCTGGCGGGCCAAGTACCCCGTCGTGGCACGGACGGTGGCGTGGACGGTCACGGGACTGTCCCTCGCCCTCGTGTTCATCGCCCTCCTCCTGCCGACCAAACTCGCCCTCGTGGAACCCAGCGCCTTCATGCGCATCCCGGTGGAGGGGATCTTCGGTGCCACGCTGCTGCTCATGCTGCCGACGATGGCGCGGCGGGTGGTGGCGGTGCTCGCCGGGGCGGCCCTCGGGGCGCTGACCATCCTGAACCTTCTCGACATCGGCTTCAACGAGTTCCTCGGCCGTGGGTTCAACGTGGTGCTCGACTGGATACTGCTGGACGACGCCGAGTCCTACCTCAAGGACTCGGTCGGCGGGACGGCCGCCACCGTCACCGTGATCGGGGTCGTGGTGCTCGCCGTCGCCCTGCTCGTCCTGATGGCGCTCGCCGTCCTGCGGGTCAGCAACGTCATGGCGCGGAACACCGCCGTGGCCACCCGCACCACCCTGGTGCTCGGCACCGTCTGGGTGATGTGCGCGGCGCTCGGGGTGCAGGTGGCAGGGGCGCCGTTCGCGTCCAGGAGCACCACCGCGCTGGTGCAGGACCGGGCGGAGCGGGTGCGCAAGACCCTCAAGGACGAGCGGGAGTTCGCCAAGGTGGCCGCCGTGGACACCTATGGCGACACCCCCGGCGACCAGTTGCTGACCGGGTTGCGCGGCAAGGACATGATGATCACCTTCATCGAGAGCTACGGCCGCTCGGCCATCGAGGACCCGGCGATCGCACCTGGTGTCGACAAGACGCTCAAGAACGCCACCAAGCGGCTGGGCAAGGCCGGATTCGCCGCCAAGAGCGGCTGGCTCACCTCGGCCACGTACGGTGGCAGCAGCTGGCTGGGCCACTCCACTTTCCTCACCGGCCTGTGGATCGACAACCAGAACCGCTACCGCACCGTCACCGCGGGCGACCACATGTCCATCACCCGCGCCTTCCAGCGCACCGGCGCCTGGCGGACCGTCGGCATCATGCCGGGTGTCACCAAGGGCTGGCCGGAGGGCAAGTTCTACGGCCTCGACCACGTCTACGACTCCCGCGACCTCGGCTACAAGGGCCCGAAGTTCAGCTGGTCGACCATGCCCGACCAGTACACCCTGAAGGCGTTCCAGCGCCTGGAGCACGGCAAGAAGCGCGACAAGCCGCTGATGTCGGAGATCATCCTGACCTCCAGCCACCAGCCCTGGGCGCCCATCCCCAAGACGATCCCCTGGAGCCAGGTCGGCGACGGCTCGGTCTACAAGGCCATCCAGAAGGCGGGCAAGAAGCCGGCGGATGTGTTCACCGACCCCAACAAGGTGAAGACCGAGTACGGTAGGTCCATCCAGTACTCGGTCAACAGCCTCATCGACTATGTGCTGAAGTACGGCAACAAGAACACGGTGCTGGTCTTCCTCGGTGACCACCAGCCCCTCGCCCGGGTCAGCGGCGACAACGCCAGCCGGGACGTGCCGGTGGCGATCGTCGCGCACGACAAGGCGGTGCTGGACCGGATCTCCCACTGGGGCTGGGACGACGGTCTGATGCCGGGCGGGAAGGCCCCGGTGTGGAAGATGAGTTCCTTCCGCGACCGCTTCCTGGACGCCTACGGGCCGAACCCCGGCGGCGGCACGGCGCCCGCCTCACCGTCGGCCTCGCCCAAGGCAACCTCGCCCAACGCAACCTCGCCCAAGGCAACCTCGCCCAAGGCAACCTCGCCCAAGGCAACCTCGCCCAAGGCAACCCCGCCGTCGCCTTCGGCCAAGCGATAGCCCCTCGACGCTCCGGGCGGCGGGTCAGTCGTCCTCCGGCCGCTCCCGCCGCGCGTCGAGCCGTTCCCGCTGGGGCAGGACCGTGTACTTCGGGTCCTCCGCCGACCGCATCCCGGCGTGGAACACCCCGAAACGGGTGCACGCGGAGGCCGCCAGCAGGGCCGCGCCGCCGAGGGCCGCGGCGGGACGGCTGCGGCGGCCGAGGAGGGCGCCGCCGAGCGCGCCCGCCACCGAAAGCGCCTCGGCGGCGCGCATCAGCTTGCCCGCCCGGCCCTCGCGGTAGGTCTCGGCGACCACCCCGAGCCGCCGTTCCATGGCCTTGACGGCGGCGGTCTCCACCGCCGTGCCGAGCAGCGCCACGCCCCGCGCCGGGGCGTTCTCGGCGACCGGCGAGGCCAGCAGGGCCATACCGCCCGCCGCCATGGCCGCCGAGCCGACGAAGACGAACGGCAGCTCGCGATAGCCGTCGTGCCATGCCGGGACGGCCGTGTCGGCGGCCAGCACCGCCGTGTACGAGGCCACCGCAGGACCCAGCAGCGCCGCCCCCACCGTGGCCGCCCGGCCGGCCCGCGGCAGCCGCCCGGCCAGGTCCGAAGCGGCGGCCGCCCCGGCCATCGGGCCGTAGGCCGCCAGCAGCCATGAGCCGACGCTCATCGGCGAGGTGGGCTTGAAGACCCGCAGCATATTGGCGAACCGCCCGGGGCGCCCGAGGTCGTGGATCAGGGCGGCGGTGGAACCGGTCAGGGCGGCGATCGAGGACACCTTGAGCGCGCGGGCCATGACCGGACGGCCGGTCAGTTCGGCGCCCGCCGCGAGCACCGACCCGGCGCCCGCGAGCCCGCCGAGGAAGAAGTAGCCCGCGATGTCCAGGGGGCTCCAGGTGGGCGGGTTGAGCACCGGCCGCCCGTAGTAGGAGGTGAACTCCGCCCGGGGGACCATCGACTGCTCGCCCTTGTGGCCCTTCCCGCCCTTGCGGCCGCGTCGCCTGCCGTCCCCCATCCCCTTGCCGACCTGCGCGTCCCGGCCCGGCCGGGCGCCGCGGACGCCGTCACGGGTGACGTCCGACTCGCTCATCAGCGCCTCCTTCCGGTACGGCGCCCGCTCACGCCGGCCTGGGCCGCGAACACGGCGGCCACGCCGCCGAGCAGGGACAGGGCCGCGGTACCCGCGTGCCGCCACATCGAGGGCAGATCCCGGGTGGTGACGACCGGGTCCGGCGGCAGCCCGTACACCTCCGGCTCGTCCAGCAGCAGGAAGAAGGCGCCGTCGCCGCCGACGCCGTCCTCCGGGTCGTGTCCGTACAGCCGCGCGTCCTCGACGCCCACCCGGTGCAGCTCCTCGACCCGGGCGGCGGCGCGCTCGCGCAGCTCGTCCAGGGGGCCGAACTGGATGGAGTCGGTGGGGCACGCCTTGGCGCACGCGGGTTCCTGGCCGGCGCCCAGCCGGTCGTAGCACAGGGTGCACTTGTGGGCCCCGCCGTCCTCGGGCCGTACGTCGATGACCCCGTACGGACAGGCGGGCACGCAGTAGCCGCAGCCGTTGCAGACGTCGTCCTGGACCACCACGGTCCCGAACTCGGTGCGGAACAGCGCACCGGTCGGACACACGTCCAGGCACGCCGCGTGGGTGCAGTGCTTGCACACGTCCGAGGACATCAGCCACCGCAGCCCGTGCTGCCCGCCGTCGGACGGGGACGCCGGGGAGGTGGGGGTGACCGCCGCCTCCTCCACCGGGGTCCCGGAGCCCTGCGCCGCGAGGGCCAGCACATCGACATCGCCGTGGTCGACGCCCGTCCCGGCCCGGCCCAGCGGCTTGTTCTGCTCGATGAAGGCCACATGGCGCCAGGTGGAGGCGGAGAGGCCCTGGGTGTTGTCGAAGGACATGCCGGTGAAGTCCAGCCCGTCCTCCGGGACGGCGTTCCACTCCTTGCACGCCACCTCGCACGCCTTGCAGCCGATGCACACCGAGGTGTCGGTGAAGAAGCCGACCCGGGGCGGATGGTCCTCGTGCCCGGCGTCCCCGGCGACGTCCGGTTCGGCTCCGGCGAGCAGATTGCGGCCGATCAGCGATGAGCGCTTCGAGGTGTCGGTCATCCCCGCACCTCCGTTCCGGTCCGCACCGTGATGCCGGCGCGCCGCCGGTAGTCTTCGAGCAGGGCCGTCAGCTCCGGGCCGCGGGGGCGGCGGCCGGGACGGATGTCGGCGCTCAGCGCCTTCACCTCCTGGATGTGGACGTTCGGGTCGAGGGCGATGGCGGACAGTTCATTGGCGGCGTCCCCGCGGGTGTAGCCATTGGGACCCCAGTGGTACGGCAGCCCGATCTGATGCACCGTGCGGCCCCCGGCCCTGATGGGGGACATCCGCTCGGTGACCATCACCCGGGCCTCGATCACCCCGCGCGCGCTGATCAGCGTCGCCCATCCGGTGTGCTCCAGATGTCGCTCACCGGCCAGCTCGGGGGAGACCTCGCAGAAGAACTCCGGCTGCAGCTCGGCCAGATACGGCGTCCAGCGGCTCATCCCGCCCGCCGTGAAGTGCTCGGTGAGCCGATAGGTGGTGATCATGTACGGGAACACCTCGCTGCCCGGTTCGCCCCCGCTGGGGTGGAAGGCGTTGTGCTCATCGGGGATCACCTCCCGGGCCGGGTTGCGCTGCTGCTCCGGGTAGAGGGGATTGCGCACCGGCGAGTCCTGCGGCTCGTAGTGCGTCGGCATCGGACCGTCCACCAGCCCGGCCGGGGCGTACAGCCACCCCTTGCCGTCGGCCTGCATGATGAACGGATCCACTCCGCTGAGCGCGTCCGGGCCCCGGGCGTCATCGGGCGGCCGGTAGGAGGGCGCCCGGTCGGGGATGAAGTCCGGGATGTCATGGCCGGTCCACCGCCCCCGCTCGGCATCCCACCACACCAGCGCCTTGCGCTCGCTCCACGGCTTGCCGTCGGGGTCGGCCGAGGCGCGGTTGTAGAGGATGCGGCGGTTGGCGGGCCAGGCCCAGGCCCATTCGGCGGCGATCCAGTCCTGCTCGGTGTGCGGTGTGCGGCGGGCGGCCTGGTTGACGCCGTCGGCGTACACCCCGCAGTAGATCCAGCAGCCGCAGGAGGTGGAGCCGTCGTCCTTCAGCTGGGTGTACGCGCTGAGCGGCTCGCCGCGCGCGTCCTGGCCGTTGATCTCGGCCAGGATCGCCTCGGCGCTGGGCTCGTCCCGCGGTCCCTCGGTGGGGTAGGACCAGGCCAGGTCCTGGATGGCCCGGTCCATCGGGTCGGTGGAGTCCTTCAGCCGCTCCTTGATCCGCCGCCCCAGGTGGTACATGAACCACAGATCGCTGCGCGCCTCGCCGTCCGGCTCCTTGGCGGCGAAATGCCACTGCAGCATCCGGTTGGTGTTGGTGAAGGAGCCGGACTTCTCGGTGTGGGCGGCGGCGGGAAAGAAGAACACCTCGGTGGCGATGTCCTCGGTGCGCAGCTCGCCGGTCTCGATCTCCGGCCCGTCCTTCCACCACGTGGCGGACTCGATGAGGGAGAAGTCGCGGACCACCAGCCAGTCCAGGTTGGCCATGCCCAGCCGCTGCATCTTGGTGTTGGCCGAGCCCACGGCGGGGTTCTCACCCATCAGGAAGTAGCCCTTGCAGACTCCGTCCAGCATCTCCTTCACCGTGTGGTAGGTGCTGTGGGAGCCGGTCAGCCGGGGCAGATGGCCGAAGCAGTAGTCGTTGTCGGCGTGCGCGGCGTCGCCGAAGTACGCCTTGAGCAGGCTGACGACATAGGAGCGCATCTCGCCCCAGAAGCCCTTCTCGGTCTTGATGGCCTCGACGAAGGTGTCCAGGTCCTCATGGGCGTGGGCGTGCGGCATCGGGATGTAGCCGGGGAGCACATTGAACAGGGTGGGGATGTCGCTGGAGCCCTGGATGCTGGCGTGGCCGCGCAGCGCCTGGATGCCGCCGCCGGGGCGGCCGATGTTGCCGAGCAGCAGCTGGAGGATGCTCGCGGTGCGGATGTACTGGGCGCCCACGGTGTGCTGGGTCCAGCCGACGGCGTACACGAACTCCGAGGTGCGGTCCGGGCCGGAGTTCTCCACCAGCGCGCGGCACACCTCCAGGAAGGTGTCCTGGGGAATCCCGCAGGTCTCCTCGACCATCTCGGGTGTGTAGCGGGAGAAGTGGCGCTTGAGGATCTGATAGACGCAGCGCGGATGTCGCAGGGTCCGGTCGGTGGGGACCTGCGCGGAGGTGGGCGCGCCGCCGGAGCCGTGGGATTCGGAGAAGGCGGCGGTCGACAGGGATGCGCCACGCCGGGTGCGGTCCTCGTACAGCTCGTCGGGCGCGCCCTGCGGCGCCTGGACCTCGGCGCCCTCGTAAGCCCAGGTGGAGATGTCGTAGTGGCCGGTCTCCGGGTCGAGACCGGAGAAGATCCCGGCCAGGTCCTCGGTGTCCTCGAACTCCTCGCCGACGATGCTCGCCGCGTTGGTGTACTCCAGGACATAGTCGCGGAAGTCGTGGCCGCCGGTCAGGACGTGGTTGATGATGCCGCCGAGGAAGGCGATGTCGGTGCCGGCCCGGATCGGTACGTACAGATCGGCCAGCGCGCTGGTGCGGCTGAAGCGCGGATCGACATGGATGACCTTCGCGCCGCGCGCCTTGGCCTCCATCACCCACTGGAAGCCCACGGGATGGGCCTCGGCGAAGTTGGAGCCCTCGATCACGACGCAGTCCGCGTTCTGCAGGTCCTGCAGAAAGGTGGTGGCGCCACCGCGACCGAAGGAGGTGCCGAGCCCGGCCACGGTCGAGGAGTGGCAGACCCGGGCCTGGTTCTCCACCTGGATCACCCCGAGCCCGGTCAGCAACTTCTTGATGAGGTAGTTCTCCTCGTTGTCCAGGGTGGCGCCGCCGAGGCTGGCGATCCCCAGGGTGCGGTTGACGCCGACCCCGTCCCGCTCCCACTGCCAGCCCTCGCGGCGGGTGCGGATCACCCGCTCGACGATCATGTCCATCGCGGTGTCCAGGTCCAGCCGCTCCCAGTCGGTGCCGTACGGGCGGCGGTAGAGCACCTCATGGCGCCGGGACTCGCCGGTGGTCAGCTGGAGGGAGGCCGAGCCCTTGGGGCACAGCCGGCCGCGGCTGACCGGTGAGTCGGGGTCGCCCTCGATCTGCACCACCCGGTCGTCCTTCACATAGACGTTCTGGGCGCACCCCACCGCGCAGTAGGGGCACACCGACTTGACCACCTTGTCGGCCGTGACGGTGCGGGGGCGCTGCCCACGGGTGGCGGCCGAGGTGGTGGCGGCGCCGCGGCCGAGCGGGTCACTTCCGGTCAGCTGGCGGTAGACAGGCCAATCCTGGATCCATGTACGTACGCCCATCGCCGTCCTTTCCTGCCGTTCGGCCCCGTACCGGCTCATCCGCGTGGTCGGATACGGCGCATGGGTTCCCGTCGCGATGCTTTTCACACTCCGCCCGCACCCGGATGCGCCGAATCGCCCGTCGTGGGGGTGGACGCCTGCCGCACCGGCTGGGTGGCCGTGACCCTGGACGAGGAGGGCCGCTTCGCCGGGGCCGACACCGCCGAGGCGCTGAGCGAGCTGCTCGGCCGGGTTCCGGACGCCGCCGTGGTGGCGGTCGACATGCCGCTGGGGCTGCTGGCGGAGGGATGGCGCGAGGCCGACGCCCTGGCCACCGCGCTGGTGGCCCCGCACCGCTCCCGGGTCTTCTCCGTACCGCCCCGCGAGGTCTGGGAGGCGGCCGACTACGACGACGCCAATGCGGTCTGCCGACGGCTGACCCGTCAGGGGCTGAGCCGTCAGTCGTGGGGGCTGGCCGCGAAGCTGCGCGAGGCCAACGCCTGCCGCGACGGGGGCGACCACCGGCTGTACGAGGTCCATCCCGAGGTCTCCTTCGCCGCCCTCGACGAGGGGCGGCCCGTGCCCTGGAGCAAGAAGAGCTGGAGCGGCCAGGCCGTGCGCCGCCGGCTGCTGGAGGACCAGGGCATCGTCCTGCCCGACGACCTCGGACCGGCCGGGCGGGTGCCGCCCGACGACGTCCTGGACGCGGCGGCGGCGGCCTGGAGCGCGCGGCGCATCGCGCTCCGGGCCGCCCGGAGCCTTCCCGATCCGCCTCAGACGACGGAGACCGGGCTGCCCGTCGCGATCTGGTACTGACCGGTCCCCGCGCGGATGGCGGGAGGCCGCCCGAGCCGTGCCCCGGGCGGCCTCCCCTTCCCCCACCCCTCGGAGATGGACCGTGCGGACGCCATGCGTCCGGTGTGCGGCGTCAGACGCTGACGCCGTGGGAGCGCAGATAGGCCAGCGGGTCGATGTCGGACCCGTAGCGCGGGCCGGTGCGGACCTCGAAGTGGAGCTGCGGTCCGGTGGCGTTCCCGGTGCTGCCGGACCGGGCGATCCGGTGGCCCGCCTCGACCGACTGCCCGGTGCGGACCGTCAGTGCCGACAGATGCGCGTAGTGGGTGTAGAGCCCGTCGGCGTGGCGGATGATCACCTGGTAGCCGAAGGCGCCGCCCCACCCGGCCGCCACCACGGTGCCCGGGGCGGCCGCGCGCACGGAGGTGCCGACGGGGACCGCGAAGTCCACGCCCGTGTGATGGCCGCTCGCCCACCGCGAGCCGCGGATGCCGTACCCCGCGCTGACCGGTCCGCTGACCGGGGCCATATGCGGGCGGGCCGCCGTCTTGCGGACCACCGTGTGGCTTGAGATCGTCGAGGCGCGGTGGCGGGGCGCCGCCTTGTGCGGATGCCGGGAGCCCGCGGGCAGGGTCAGCCGCTGCCCCGGGTGGATCAGATGCGGGTTGGGGCCGACGGTTCCGCGGTTGGCGTGGTACAGCGCCTTCCAGCCACCCCTGACGGACGCACGCGTGGCGATGCGGGACAGCGTGTCGCCGCGGACGACCGTGTAGGAGCCGGACGCCGCCGCGCGCCGGGCGGTGTGCTGCCGGGCCCGGGACTTCGCGGCGGACTTGGCCGACTTCTTGGGCTTCGCCGGATGCTGGGCGCGGGGGTGGGCGTTCTGGCTCGCCACTCCGGCGGGTGGACCGGACCGGGTCAGCCGGCTGCGGACGGAGCACACCGGCCATGCGCCGGGGCCCTGTTTGCGCAGCACCGCCTCCGCCACGGTGATCTGCTGGGCCTTGGAGGCCAGATCGGCCCGCGGGGCGTAGGCGGTGCCGCCGAACGCCTCCCAGGTGTGCTGGGAGAACTGCAGTCCGCCGTAGTAGCCGTTGCCGGTGTTGATGTGCCAGTTGCCCCCGCTCTCGCACTTGGCGACCAGGTTCCAGGTGTCGGCCGAGGCCGCGTGGGCGGCGCCGGTGCCGAGGAACGGCAGGACGATGCCGACACCACCCGCGGTGAGCGCCGCGCACAGCGGCGAGACCCGGCTGGGCGATGCGGGGCGTCGGTGACTTCCTCGTACGGCCATGAGGCTGGTTCCTCTCCACAACGGCTCTCGACGTCGCCCTCCGGAGGACCCGGCGGGCTGTACGAGTACCGCAGCCCGGCCCCGCCGGTCACAAGGCGCAGGGGGCCTCATGGACCGCCGCACGCCGCCCGGTG
>NZ_JAAAYH010000192.1:0-16436 GCF_018035285.1 Streptomyces sp. MK37H
CGCGGCGGGCCAGTCGGGCGCCCGCGTAGAGCGCGTCGCCGCCGTTGTCGCCGCTGCCGACGAGCAGGGCCACCCGGGAGCCGTACACCCGGCCCAGCAGATCGGCGCACGCGGCCGCGAGTCCCGCCGCCGCGCGCTGCATGAGCGCTCCTTCGGGCAGCCGCGCCATCAGTTCGCGCTCGGCGGCCCGTACGGTCTCGACGCTGTAGGCAATCCTCATGCCCATAGTCTCCCGAACAGAGGGCACTCCTTGCGTGGAAGCGAGGCACTCCGTGCGTAGAAGCACACACTCCGGTCGGGTGACAGGCCTGAGAGACTGACGGAGATGGACGAGACACCGATGCGTGCCCGGGCCGTGGTCGATCTGGCCGCCCTACGGGCCAACGTGAGGGCGCTGCGCGCCGCGGCACCCACGGCCGAGCTGATGACCGTGGTCAAGTCGGACGCCTATGGCCACGGCATGGTCCCGTGTGCTCGCGCCGCCCGCGCGGCGGGCGCGGACTGGCTGGGCGCGGCCACGCCGGAGGAGGCGTTCGCGCTGCGGGCGGCGGGGGACACGGGCCGGCTGATGTGCTGGCTGTGGACGCCCGGCGGCCCCTGGCGGCAGGCCATCGAGGCGGACATCGACGTCTCGGCCAGCGGGCTGTGGGCGCTGCGCGAGGCCGTCGCGGCGGCCCGCGCGTGCGGCCGTACCGCGCGGCTGCACCTGAAGGCGGACACCGGGCTCGGCCGCAGCGGCTGCCAGCCCGCCGACTGGCCCGCCCTGGTCGCCGAGGCGCGCGCCGCCGAGGCGGAAGGGGCCATCCGGGTGACGGGGCTGTGGTCCCACTTCGCCTGCGCGGACGAGCCGGGCCATCCGTCCATCGCCGCCCAGCTGTCGGTCTTCCGCGAGATGGTGGCGCACGCCGAACACGCTGGGCTGCGGCCGGAGGTGCGTCACATCGCCAACTCACCGGCGACCCTGACCGTGCCCGAGTCCCACTTCGACCTCGTCCGGACCGGCATCTCCACCTACGGCATCTGCCCGAGCCCCGAACTCGGCACGTCCGCCGACTTCGGGCTGCGCCCGGTGATGACGCTCTCCGCCGCGCTCGCCTCCGTGAAGCGGGTGCCGGGCGGTCACGGCGTCTCCTACGGGCACCGCTATGTGACCCCCGGCGAGACGACCCTCGCGCTGGTGCCCGTCGGCTACGGGGACGGCATCCCGCGCCATGCCTCGGGCACCGGCCCGGTACTGGTCGCGGGAAAGTGGCGGACGATCGCGGGCACGGTCGCCATGGACCAGTTCGTTGTGGATCTGGGCGGCGACACCGCCGCCCCGGGGGACGAGGCGGTGCTGTTCGGTCCGGGGGACCGGGGCGAGCCGACCGTCGAGGACTGGGCGCGGGCCGTGGGCTCGATCGGCTACGAGATCGTGACCAGGATCTCGGCCCGTATTCCCCGCGTTTATGTAGGTGAGGACGGGGGCACAGGGAACTGACCATGGGCGACGAGACCACGGCCGTCAGCACGGCAGAGATGGCGACACGAGTCGCGGCGGGGGCCACAGCCGTGAGCTGGCGCCGGGGCGCCGGATTCGCGGGTGCCGCGATCGGCGTGCTCGCGGCGGGGGCGGCGGCGGGTGTCGCGCTCGAGCGGCTGACGGTCGGCCGCGGCGTACGGCGCAAGGCGCGGCTCGCCCTGGACGCCGAGGGCCCGTACGGCACGCTGCGCGGCACCCCGGGGACGGCGGTCGCCGACGACGGCACCGAGATCTACTACGAGGTCGAGGAGATGCGGGAGAACGCCGCCGCGCCCTCGCCCCGGCGCAAGCGGCGGTTCGGGCGCCGCGCCCCCACCCCCGTCACCATGATCTTCAGTCATGGCTACTGCCTCGCCCAGGACTCCTGGCACTTCCAGCGCTCCGCGCTGCGCGAGGTGGTCCGCACCGTCTACTGGGACCAGCGCTGCCACGGCCGCTCGGCGCGCGGCTGCGCCCAGGCGGACGGCGAGGCGATCAGCATCGACCAGCTCGGCCGCGATCTGAAGGCGGTGATCGACGCGACGGCGCCCGAGGGGCCGCTGGTGCTCGTCGGCCACTCCATGGGCGGCATGACGATGATGGCGCTGGCCGCGCAGTACCCCGACCTGATCCGCGAGCGCGTGATCGGCGCGGCCTTCATCGGCACCTCGGCGGGCCGTCTTGGCGAGGTCAGCTTCGGTCTCCCGGTGGTCGGGGTGAACGCGGTGCGGCGGGTGTTGCCCGGGCTGCTGAAGGCGCTGGGCTGGCAGGCCGACCTGGTCGAGCGGGGGCGGCGGGCGACCGCGGACTTGTTCGCGGGGCTGATCAAGCGCTATTCGTTCGGCTCGAAGGACGTGGACCCGGGGGTCGCGCGGTTCGCCGAGCGGCTGATCGAGGCCACGCCGATCGATGTGGTCGCGGAGTTCTACCCGGCGTTCATCGCCCACGACAAGGCGGCCGCGCTGCCGCACTTCGACGGGCTGCCGGTGCTGGTCCTCGCGGGCGACAAGGACCTCATCACCCCCATGGAACACAGCGAGGCGATCGCGGAGCTGCTTCCGGGCGCGGAGCTGGTGATCCTCGAGGAGGCCGGACACCTGGTGATCCTCGAGCACCCGGAGGTGGTCAACGGCCATCTGACGGAGTTGCTCTCGCGGTCGGTGGACGGGGTCGGCGACCGGGCGCGGCGGGGCGTGACGGGCTGACGAGCGGTGCCCCTGCCCGGGCCGTTCCGGCGGTCCGGCCGGGGCGTTCGGGGCGGCGGCGAGCTGGTCCGCGGCGGGCTTTTCGGGCCCGTACCATCGGCGAGTATGGACGTAGGCACGCGCATCACCGTCACCTCTCCCGACCAGATGCGGGACCTGGGCCGCAGACTCGCCAAGCTGCTGCGCCCCGGCGATCTGGTGCTGCTCACCGGTGAACTCGGCGCGGGCAAGACGACCCTGACGCGGGGCCTCGGCGAGGGCCTCGGCGTCCGGGGCGCCGTCACCTCGCCCACTTTCGTGATCGCCCGGGTGCACCCCTCGCTGGGCGACGGCCCGCCGCTGGTCCATGTCGACGCCTACCGGCTGAACGGCGGCCTCGACGAGATGGAGGACCTGGACCTCGATGTCTCCCTGCCGGATTCGGTGGTGGCCGTGGAGTGGGGCGAGGGCAAGGTCGAGGGGCTGGCGGAGGACCGGCTGCATGTGGTGATCCAGCGGACGGTGGGCAGCGACATGGCCGTCACGGACACGATGGCCGCCGACGTGGACGACGTACGGGACGTGGTGGTGACGGGCGTGGGTACCCGCTGGGCGGGGGAGGATCTGGCGTCGCTCGCGGGGTAGTGCCCTTGGGGCGGTGCTGCCGGGCAGCGCCACCCGGTCAGACGGTCAAGCTGCTGGTAGAGCTCGCGTGCAGATGCCGCGTAGTTTCCGACAAGCCGTCGGCATGCTGTTGCATTCCGGGCATCACCCGTGGTCACATGGTGGGAGAAAGCGTGGGTTAGGTCTGCCTAACTCGGCTCGACTGCCCCAGGACCCTCAGGAGGCATCCATGTCGGCCCACGACCCTGTGGCCGGGACCGGCGCCGCGCGCGACGACCGGTCACCGTCGATGTCGGAGCTCCTGGCGGCGTGTGCGGCGGCGAGCGCGGTCTCGACGCCTCCGCGGCCGGCCGAGGAGGAGACCGAGGGGACCCCGGCGTCCGTCGAGCCCGAGGCGGATGACGAGGAGCGGGACGCGGCGTAGCCGCGCACAGCTACGTCATCCGGCTACGTCATCCAGCTCGTCATCCAGATCCAGCTCGTCGTCCAGGTCCGCTAGGGGACGACGACCACCTTCATGCCCGGCTGCGCGAACTCCCACATCGCCGTACCATCCGCCCGGCTCTCCCGGATGGCCCCGGTCCGCTTGCGCGCGTTCGGGTCCGGCATCGACCCGTCCACCGCCGCGCTGAAACCGAACACGACCCCCCCGTCCGAGTGGAAGACGACGACGTGCTCGACCTGCACTCCGTCCGATCCGACCCCGCCCTTGTTGCGCGAGGTCACCGTGTAGGTCCCCGGGTCGGGGCTGGCCGGGCTGGGGCCCACCTCGAAGGTGCGGCCGGCCTTGCCATCGGCGCCGACCAGCCAGACCCGCTTGTCGCCGAGGGCGTAGACGACCCGTACGCCGGCGCCGGAGCGGGCCGGGAGCGCGGTGGACTTCTTCTTCGACCCCGCGTCGTCCTTGTCCTTCTTCTTGGGCTGGGCGGAGTGCGACCCGGGCCGGGCCTGGGTCGGATGGTCGGGCGCGGTCGCGGCGGCCTGGTAGCCGAGGAACCCGACGACGCCCAGCGCGGCGGCGGTGAGTACGGCCACAGCTGGCCCGGTACTGCTCCTTGGCACGGCGGCTTCCCTCTCCTGCGGTCAGTACGTGCTGACGGCCCGTACACACTTACGGTGACGGTAGCACCGGCGCCCGCCGCCCGGCCGCGCTCCGGGCGTCCGGTGACCGAGCTGTTCCACCGTCGGTACGAAAGCCCGTACCGAGGCCGGTACGAAAGCCGGTACCGGCTTCGGTTCCAAGGCCGGTTCCAAGGCCGGTACCGATGCCGGTACCGATGCCGGTACCGATGCCGGTACGAGAGAACGACCTCCCGGCGCGCCGTAGGCTGTTCTCGTGCTGTTGCTCGCTCTTGATACCGCCACCCCCGCCGTGACCGTCGCCCTGCACGACGGCTCCGCAGTGATCGCCGAGTCCTCCGACGTGGACGCCCGGCGTCACGGCGAGCTGTTGCTGCCCGCCGTCCACCGGACGCTGAAAGCCGCGGGCACCGAGCTGGGCGCGGTGACGGAGATCGTCGTCGGCGCGGGCCCCGGCCCGTACACCGGACTGCGCGTGGGCCTGGTGACCGCGGCCACCTTCGGGTCGGCCCTCGGCGTCCCCGTCCACGGGCTGTGCACGCTCGACGGGATCGCGTACGCCGCCGGGCAGGCCGGTCTGGAAGGCCCCTTCGTCGTGGCCACGGACGCGCGGCGCAAGGAGGTCTACTGGGCGCGCTACGACGACGCCCGCACCCGCGTCACCGAGCCCGCCGTCGACCACCCCGCCGATCTCGCCGAGCGGGTGGCCGGGCTGCCCGCGGTCGGCGCGGGCGCGCTGCTCTACCCGGCGGCCTTCGCCGACGTACCGCCCGGGATGCCGGAGCACCAGTCGGCCGGGGCGCTCGCCTCGCTCGCCGCCGAGAAGCTGGCGCGCGGCGAGGAGCTGCCGCCGCCCCGGCCGCTGTATCTGCGCCGCCCCGACGCCAAGGTGCCCGCCAACTACAAGGTGGTCACCCCGAAGTGACCACCACCGGCACGACCGTGACCCTGCGCGAGATGCGGTGGTGGGACCTGGAGCGGGTGATGGAGCTCGAGGAGGAGCTGTTCCCCGAGGACGCCTGGTCGCGGGGGATGTTCTGGTCCGAGCTCGCGCATGCCCGGGGCCGGGACGCCACCCGTCACTATGTGGTGGCGGAGGACGGGCCCCGGCTGGCCGGGTACGCCGGGCTCGCCGTCGTCGACCGCACCGGCGACGTCCAGACCATCGCCGCCGCCCGCGACCACTGGGGCACCGGCCTCGGCGCCCGCCTCCTCACCGACCTCCTTACGGCCGCCACCGCCTTCGAATGCCGTGAGGTACTGCTGGAGGTGCGGGTGGACAACGCACGCGCGCAACGGCTGTACGAGCGCTTCGGCTTCGAACCCATCGGCATACGCAAGGGCTACTACCAGCCCGGCAATGTGGACGCCCTGGTCATGCGGCTGGCCGA
Organism: Streptomyces sp. MK37H; assembly: GCF_018035285.1. Classification (NCBI taxonomy): domain Bacteria; kingdom Bacillati; phylum Actinomycetota; class Actinomycetes; order Kitasatosporales; family Streptomycetaceae; genus Streptomyces; species Streptomyces sp. MK37H. The sequence continues at coordinate 5,781 of NZ_JAAAYH010000192.1, forward strand.
CCCGGCGACGGCGAGCGCGGCGACGGCGAGCGCCGCCACGATCGCGAACGGCGAGCCCACGGCGAACACGGCGAACACGGCGAACACGGCGTCCACCGCGAACACGGCGTCCACCGCGCACACGGCCAACCCCGCGAACCCCGCGACCTCAGTACAAGGAACCGAGACCCATGGCTGACGAACCCCTCGTCCTCGGCATCGAGACCTCCTGCGACGAGACCGGCGTCGGCATCGTCCGCGGCCACACCCTCCTCGCCGACGCCGTCGCCTCCAGCGTGGACGAGCACGCCCGCTTCGGCGGCGTCGTCCCCGAGGTCGCCAGCCGCGCCCATCTGGAGGCGATGGTCCCCACGATCCAGCGGGCGCTGAAGGAGGCCGGGGTCGCCGCCTCCGACCTCGACGGCATCGCCGTCACCGCGGGCCCCGGGCTCGCGGGCGCGCTGCTGGTCGGCGTCTCGGCCGCCAAGGCGTACGCCTACGCACTCGGCAAGCCGCTCTACGGCGTCAACCACCTCGCCTCCCACATCTGCGTCGACCAGCTGGAGCACGGTCCGCTGCCCGAGCCGACGATGGCGCTGCTGGTGAGCGGCGGCCACTCGTCGCTGCTCCTCGCGCCCGACATCACCGCCGATGTCCGCCCGCTCGGCTCGACCATCGATGACGCGGCGGGCGAGGCGTTCGACAAGATCGCCCGGGTGCTGAACCTGGGCTTCCCCGGCGGCCCCGTCATCGACCGCATCGCCCGCGCGGGCGACCCGGACGCGATCGCCTTCCCGCGCGGGCTGACCGGTCCGCGGGACGCCGCGTACGACTTCTCCTTCTCGGGGCTGAAGACCGCCGTCGCCCGCTGGATCGAGGCGAAGCGGGCGGCGGGCGAGGAGGTCCCGATCGCCGATGTCTCGGCCTCCTTCCAGGAAGCGGTCGTGGACGTGCTGACCCGCAAGGCCGTCCGCGCCTGCAAGGACGAGGGCGTGGAGCACCTGATGATCGGTGGCGGCGTCGCCGCCAACTCCCGGCTGCGGGCGATGGCCGAACGCCGCTGCGAGGACGCGGGCCTCACCCTGCGGGTGCCGCGGCCGAAGCTGTGCACGGACAACGGGGCGATGGTCGCGGCGCTCGGCGCCGAGATGGTGGCGCGGGGACGGTCCGCCTCGGCGTGGGACCTGTCGGCCGACTCGTCCCTCCCCGTGACGGACCCGCATGTCCCGGCGCCCACCGGGCACACCCACGACCATGTGCACGAGCTGAGCCGGAAGAACCTGTACGCATGACCGTCGCCTTGATGTGGGAAGCCCGAGCCGTGGCCGGAAAGGGCGAGGAACTGCTGACCTGGGCCACCCACCAGCCCCTCGACCCGCCCCCGCTCCGCCGCGAAACCTTCCGCGCACCCGAGGACCGCGTCCTCGTCATCACCTGGTGGGACGGCGCCTACGACACCCCGGGGCTGCCGGAACTCCCGGAGCCGGGGGAGGACTTGGTACGGCGGGCAGTGCACCGCTGGCGCTTTGAGACGGTCGCGGAAGAGGGCTAAGCGGATCGGCGGAAGTCGACCGCGACTCGGACGCGCCCCGAAGGAGCGCGGGGCTGTGTCGATATGCGGCTCCGCATGCGGCTCCGCCGCGTGGGCGACCAGCCACGACGGCGTCGCAGACGATCGACGGCAGGTCGGGGCACTTCCTGCGGACCGCTTAGCGGTACGGCGCGGGGCCCTGCGGTGCCGGGCTGTACGGGGCCCGGCCGCGCGGCGCCCGGCTGTGCGGCACTCGCTCGTGCGGCGCCAGGCCCTACGGCACCCGATTCATACGGCGCCCGGCCGTACCGTGTCCGGTCGCAAGGCACCCGGCCGCGCCCGCGGCGTGCGGCACCGAGGCCGCGCCCGCGGCGGTGCGGCACGCGACCGTGCCTTCGGCGGTGCGGCACGCGACCGCACTCCCGGCCGTGTGGCACCTGGCCGCACTCGCGGCTGTGCGGCGCCCGGTCGTGCCTTCGGCTGTACGGCACTTGGCCGCGCCCTCGGTGGTACGGCGCCCGCCCGCCCTTTTAGCGGTGTGGCACGCGACCGCACTCCCGGCTGTGCGGCGCCCGGTCGTGCCTTCGGCTGTACGGCATCTGGCCGCGCCCTCGGTGGTACGGCGCCCGCCCGCCCTTTTAGCGGTGTGGCACGCGACCGCACTCCCGGCCGTGTGGCACCTGGCCGCACTCGCGGCCGTGCGGCGCCCGGTCGTGCCTTCGGCGGTGCGGCACCTGGCCGCGCCCTCGGTGGTACGGCGCCCGCCCGCCCTTTTAGCGGTGTGGCACGCGACCGCACTCCCGGCGTACGGCGCCCGCCCGCGCCTGGCCGCGCCCCCGGCCGTACGGCACGTGACCGAACCCCCGGCCATACGGCACTCGGCCGTGCCGTCACCGCAGGGCCTCGGCCAGATCGGCCAGGTGCCGGGAGACCGGGCCGAGGGTGAGCAGGCCGCTGCCCGCGCCGGCCAGCTCGGCCGCCGCAGGGGCCAACGCTGCGTGGGCGAGCGCGATCGTCTCCCGGTCGCCGACGGCGATGGCCGCCCGCCCGGTGAGACACCACAGGGCCTCCAGCAGCAGATCGCGGGGCGGCTCCGGGACCGTGCGCAGCGCCGCCGTGGCCTCGGCGCGGCGGTCCTGGGCCAGCAGCACCAGCGGGCGGGCCCAGGGCGCGTACGGCCCCCAGTCGAGGTCCGCGTCGGTCGGGGCGGGCCGCCCCCGCTCCACGCGCAGACAGAGCAGCGCGAGGGGCAGCAGACCGTGTTCCAGGCCGGGCATCCCGGCGCCGTCCAGCCGCGCGGCGGCGTCCCGGTAGGCCGCCTCGACCGCGGCTTCGTCCGCCCGTCCCGTCGCGGCCAGCCGCAGCGTCCGGTACCACGCGGTGAACACCCCGACCAGCGGCCGCTCATGGCGCTCGCCCAGACGGTCGGCGGCGGCCGCGTGCCGGTCGGCCGCCGCGAAGTCGCCGAGCGCGCCGCGGGCCTGGAGCCGGATGAGATGGCCGAGCACCTCGAAGGCGACCAGCCCGTGCCGCGCCGCAAGGGCGATCAGCTCGGCCCCGGTGGCGTCCCGGCGCGGCGCCAGCCCCGCGCGCTCGAAGCTCTGCATGAAGACGCCGTTCAGCGCGAACGCCAACAGCCCGGGATCGTCCAGCCGCCGAGCGATCTCCTCCGCCTGCCGAGCCGCCTGCCGCCCCCGCTCGGACCGCCCACCCCGCGACTCCACGGCGATCGTCGCCAACAGCCGGGCGCGAATCGCGTCATGGCCGGTCGGCTCATGACCGGTCGGCTCATGACCGGTCGGCTCATGGCCGGGAGTGTCGTGGCCGGGGGCCTCAGGGCCGGCCAGGCGGTGGCCACGCGCTCCTGGGCCGGTTCCCTCTTCCCTGGGCGCCTCGCGGCCGGTCGCGTCGTGGCGGGGGACGCGGTGGCCGGTCGCGTCCTGGCTGGTGGTCCCCTGGCCCGGGGGCTCGTGGCCGGGCGCGCCGTGGTCCGTCGCCTCTGGGCCGGGCCTCTCATGGCCGGGAGCCCCGTGTGCGGGGGCGCCGTGGCCGGGTGCGTCGTGGCCGGGCGGGCCGGGGCCCGTCGCCCCGCTGCCAGGGGGCTCATGGCCGGGGGCCTCGTGATCGGGCGCACCGGGGCCGGGCGGGAAGCCGGCCGCGAGCGCGGCCAACGTGCGTTCGGCCGCCCTTACGATCGATGCCGCCTGTTCGGGGTCGTCCAGGCGGGTCCAGATCGCGGGGACGTCGTAGGCGCCGATGACTCGGGCGGTCAGTTCGGGGTCGCCCAGTTCTTCCGCCGCCGCGACGGCCGCCAGGCGTTGTCGGCGGGCCGTCAGCAGGCCGCCGCCACCGGTCATCGAGAGGTCGCGGAGCAGGGCGGCCGTGGACTCCAGGCGGGTCCGGGCGCCGGAGGCCACGGTGCGGTCGTACGCGGCGGTCGCGTCCGCCCACACCCGGGCCGCCGCGCCGCCCCGCGCCGCGGTGGGGTCGAGGTGGGGCGCCTGGCCGAGGATGTCCGTCTCCAGGCGGCGCAGCTCCGGGCCGGGGTCCACGCCCAGCTGCTCGACCAGCAGCGTGCGGGCCCGGCGCAGTACCGCCAGCGCGTCGCCCTGGCGGCCGGTGCGGTACAGCGCGAGGGCCAGTGCCCGCCAGGCGCCCTCGCGCCAGGGGTGCTCGGCCAGATGCGCCTCCAGGTCCGGCACCGCCTCGGCGGCCCGGCCCAGGGCCAGCCGGGCCTCCGCCTGCCGCTCGACGGCGTGCAGCCGGAGCTCCGCCAGCCGGGAGCGCTCGCCCCGGGCCCAGCCCTCGTCGGCGAACTCCGCGTACGCGGGCCCGCGCCACCGGCTCAGCGCCTCCTCCAGCCGGGGCAGCGCGCCGTCCGGCGGCAGGGTCGCGGCGGTGGCCATGTCCTGTTCGAAGCGCCAGGCGTCCACCGCGTCCGGGTCGGCCCGCAGCGCGTACCCGGGGCCCTCGGTGACCAGCAGCCGGGCCGGGGTGCGCGGCGGGCGCTGCGGCTCCAGCGCGCGGCGCAGCGCGGCCACGAACGTACGCACCGCGCCCACCGCGCCCGGTGGCGGCTCCGTCCACAGGTCCTCGATCAGCCGGGAGACGGGTACGACGCGGCGGCGGGCGACGATCAGCCGGGCCAGCACCGCGCGGTGCCGTGGCCCCTTGAGCGCGATCGCGCGCCCGTCGGCGTCCGCGTCCCAGGCCACGACCGGCCCCAGCACCCCGAAACCGACCCGCATGCGGTCACCGTAGCGCGCTGATCGGATGCTCATCCGCACCCGGCAGGCTGACAGCCACCTGGTCACCTACCTGGTCACCTACCTGGTCACCTACTGGTCACCTACTGGTCGCCTACGTCATCCGGTCGCTCGGATCCTCCACAGAAAGCGCGCTAACCCATGGCCCCTGTCATTCCCGGCTTCGACTACCGCCGCGTCCCCGTCGCCGACGGCGTATCCCTGAACGTGGCCGTCGCGGGCTCGGGCAGCCCCATCGTCCTGCTGCACGGCTTCCCGCAGACCCACCTCATGTGGCGGCACGTGGCCGCCGACCTCGCGGCCGATCACACTGTGATCTGCCCCGACCTGCGCGGCTACGGCGCCAGCGACAAACCGTCAGCCGATGCCGGCACCGCCGCCGACCCCGCCGCCTACGCCAAGCGCACCATGGCCGCCGACATCGTCGCCCTGGCCCGCGCGCTCGGGCACGAGCGCTTCGCACTGGCCGGTCATGACCGCGGCGCCCTGGTCGCCTTCCGGGCGGGCCTCGACCACCCCGCGACGATCACCCATCTCGCCTGCCTGGACGTGCTGCCGACCCTCGACATGTGGGACGTGCTGCACGGCACCACCGCCGCCGTCGGCTTCCACCTCTTTCTGATGGCCCAGCCCCCGGGGCTGCCCGAGCGGATGATCGCCGCCTGCCCCGACGACTTCTTCGGCCACTTCCTCGACCTGTGGACGGGCGACCCGCGGGCCATCCCCGCCGAGGTCCGCGCCGCCTATCTGGACGCCTGCCGCGCCGCGGTGCCGTCGATCGTGGCCGACTACCGCGCCTCGGCCGGTGTCGATGTCGACCACGACCGGGCCGACCGGGACGGCGGACGCCGGCTGACGATGCCGCTCACCGTCATCCAGCAGGACTGGGGCGCCGCCCTCGGCTATGACGCGGCGGCGCTGTGGCGCGCCTGGGCCGACGACCTGGAGCACCACACCGTCGGCTACGGCCACTTCATGGCCGAGGAGGCACCCGCCGACATCGCCAAGGCGCTGCGGGAGCTCGTCACCCGCTGAGCGGTCCGCAGGAAGTGCCCCGACCTGCCGTCGATCGTCTGCGAAGCCGTCGTGGCTGGTCCCACGCGGCGGAGCCGCATATCGACACAGTCGCGGCGGAGCCGCATATCGACACAGCCCCTCGCCCCTTCGGGGCGACCGGACCGCGGCCGACTTCCGCCGATCCGCTTAGCGGACCTGGAGGCCCCCGGAGTAGTGGTCGGCGATCTCGTCGCTGGTCGTCACCCACACCCCGGGGTGGTTCACGATGTACTCCAGCGCCTGGTCCACGTACTTGTGCCGGAACGGCTGGTTGATCACGAACGGGTGCAGCACCAGGGACATCACCCGGCCGCTGGTGGCCGCGTCGGAGTAGAGCTGGTCGAGCTGGTCCTTGACGATCCGGACGAAGTCCGGCCCGCTGAGGCTCTTGCCGACGAACAGCTGGATGTCGTTGACCTCGATCGAATACGGCACGCTCAGCATGCCCGGCACGTTCAGCCGGTACGGCTGGTCGTCGTTGGCCCAGTCCAGTACGTACCGCAGCCCCAGCTCGGCCAGGAGCTCCGGCGTGCGGAAGGTCTCGGTCAGCGCCGGCCCCAGCCAGCCGCGCGGCCTGCGGCCGGTGGCCTTCTCGATGGTGCCGATCACCTCGGTGAGGTAGGCCCGCTCCTCCTCGGGGGACATGTCCGCCTGGAGGATCGAGTTGTTCTTGCCGTGCGCCGCCCACACCCAGTCCCGTTCCCGCCCGGCCCGGATGATCTGGGGGTAGCGCTCGGCGACATCGGAGTTGAGCATCACGCTCGCCCGCACCTGGTGCCGGTCCAGGCTCTCGATCAGCCGCCAGATCCCGACCCGGGGCCCATAGTCCCGCCACCCGTAGTTCAGCGGATCGGGCGCCAGCGCCCTGGTGTCGGGGAAGATGCTGGTGGAGGGGCGGTCGATTTCGTAGTGCTCGACGTTCAGCCCGACGTAGAAGGCCACCCGGGCGCCGCCCGGCCAGTGGATCGGGGCGCGTTCGACGATGGGGCTGTAGTCGAATAGCTGGTTGTCCATCAGGGCTCACCTCATCTGTAAGGCTCATCTGTACGGCGGTTCGGCTCCGCTCGATGGACATCGTGAAACCCTCACACAAGTGAGAAGGTCAAGCCGAAGAAGGCCAGGCCACAACCGAAGAGCTGAGACACTGCGTCGGCGTACACCGCGGTGCTGTGCGTGCTACGAGTGCCGTGCGCGATGAGTGCGATGAGTGCCATGAGTGCCATGAGGAAGGACGCCATGACGCCGCCCAACGAACTTCCGCCACCGCCGCCCGCCCCCGACGAGCGGCCGTGGAAGGACCGCGCCGGGTTACTCGACGAGCGGGCACGGGCGATGGGGGCGCTGGCGCGGTGGTACCTGGCGCCGCACCGGGCGCTGCTGCTGTGGCTGTCCGCGCTCGTCTTCGCGCTGGGGTGGAGCCTCGCGGTCTCGGGGTTCCAGTTCCTGGTGAGGGGCGAGATCATCGAGCATGTGCTGGGCGTGATCTTCCTGGGCCTCGCCCTGGGCGCCACGGTCCCCTCCAGCCTCGGGGTGGCCTCCGGCATCCGGCGCGATGTCTTCGTGGGCGCGTGCCTCCGCGACTGGGCGGAGCTGGAGCGCGACCCCCAGACGCTGCCGCACTGGCGGGTCTCCGGCGGCGCTCTCCTGTGGCTCGGCCCGTCCATCGTGCTGGCCTGCCTGGGGCTGGCGCTGGGCGGGTTCGCGGTCTTCTCGGACGTCGGCACGGAGAGCGTGGGCACCGTCGCCGGTATCGGCCTGGTCTTCGCGGCGGCCGGAGCGCTCGGCATGGCCAAGGCGATCGACTACTACCGCCTGGTCAGCCGCGAACTCCGCCCACTCCGCCCCGACACCGGCGGTCCGGACGCCCGCCGTCCGGACTCCGGCTACGACGACGGCTTCTCCGATGACGGCTTCTCCGACGACGGCTTCTGCAGTGACTGAAAGCGGGTCCGCAGCTCCTCGTACCGATCGCCAGGGCTCTCCCCGCGCTCCTTGGCAACCTCCTCGATACGGGTCAGCAGCTGCCTGATCCGCACGGCGTCCGTATAGGCGTCGCGCTCCAGCTTCTTGTACGCGGCGGCAGCGGGCCCCTTGTGATCGTCGGCGTCCACCGACTGCCTCAGATGGCCGAGACGCTCGATCTGTTCCTCGAGGTAACTGAGCATTCCCTCAAGGTCTTTGATGAGATCCGACAGATCCTGGTCCGATACGGACAGTTTGTCTTTACTCATGTTCCATCCGTCCCTGCCACCCTCCCATCGGCCCATTAGCGGGATGATCGTGCCATGACCGGGGCCGGTGTGGAGAGCCACCCGGGATAACTCCTCTGCCGTCAGTCCGGCAGGGCCGTGCCCGGGGGCAGCTCGATGCCGAAGTCGGCGGCGAGAACGCGCAGCACCTCGTCGTTTCCGGCGAGTTCGCGCTCCTTACGGCTGCCGTCGGAGTAGGTCTCGACGAGAGTCCGCCCGGACAGGAGGAGATGGCGGTCCAGGGTGGTGCGCTGGACGTGGAGGGTGTGCTGGAACGGCGAGCGCGGGTTGGTGGCGACGTGCCAGTTGATGACCCCGTAGTCGGACGCCTCGAAGGGCTCGCGGGTGAAGGCGTACTGGTCCTGCCAGGAGCCGTCGAGGAACGCCTGGAACACCCACAGGTCCTCCAGCCCCTCCGGATAAGGCTCGCGGACGTAGCGGTGGCGGCGGGGGCCGTCGTGGAACTCGGTGTCGGCGACGAGCGGCACGGCCTCCAGGAGGCCGCCGACGCTGCCGAAGCCCACATCGGCCACGTAACGCCGCTCCTCGCCCGGGATCCCGACCAGCAGCAGCATGTGCGTGCGCGGTCGGACCGTCCCGGGGGCCGCTCCGACCCGGACGCGGGCGGTGAGGCCGGTGACACGGAAGCCGAGGGCGGTGAGGGCGGCGGTCAGCAGCGTGTTGTGCTCGTAGCAGTAACCGCCGCGCCGGCCGCGGACCAGCTTGGCCTCGAGGTCGGGGACGGCGAGGGAGGGGGCCGAGCCGAGGAGGGGGTCGAGGTTCTCGAACGGTATGGACGCGAGGTGCGCCCGATGCACCGCCCGCAGCGTCTCCACAGTGGGGGCGGGGCGCCGGTCGCCCGTCCAGCCGATACGCGTCAGATAGGCGTCGAGATCAAGGGCGATAGGGGCTGGTTCCATACTGCGACCGTAACGCCGGCTCCCCGGTACCGGCCTCCGCTCATGGTGGGGGCCTCACCTGGTCCTCTGGACGTAGGTCCGTTACGTCCCCGGTACCGCCGCCAGGTGATCGAGCGCACCCGCCTTGATCGACCGGAGCAGGGCTCCCAGCCTCGCGGGGCTCGTGGTGAGGACCGTACGGGGGTCGTCGCTCTCACGGAGGGCGACGGTGGTGCCTATGAGGGCGAGTTCTATGCAGGAGTTCCCGTCCCCCGCGCTGGAATAAGAGGATTTCTGCCAGTTGACCTCGGTCATCTCCCCGCCTTCATGTCTGTTGAGCGATGTCACGAATGAAATCACGTGACTCCTTCTCGGAGAGGGCCGCCTCGGTGGTGCGGTCCAGGACTCCACGATGGTTGACGAGCTGGGACTGCGCGTCCAGGAAGACCGGGCCGTGGGCGGCGTCGAGCTGCGCGGTGTCCAGCTGGGGCACCGACCCCAGGGCGTAGGTGACCGAGAGCCCGGGCACATGGAACCCTCCGGCCTCGAAGGTCAGCACACGCACGGTGACGTTCTTCCGCTCGGAGGACTCCAGCAGGCTGTCCAGCTGCGCCCGCAGGACGCGGTCCGTTCCGAACCGCATGCGCAGCGCCGCCTCGTGGATGATGAAGGTGCACGGCGGCGGGTCGTCCCGGTCCAGGATGTCGCGGCGCTTCATGCGGTGGGAGAGCCTGCGCCTGAGGTCCGTGGCGGACCACTGCGGGACGGTGGAGCCGAGCACGGCCCGCGCGTACTCCTCCGTCTGCAACAGGCCGGGCATGTGCATGATCTCCAGCACGCGCAGGCTGGTGGCGTAGTACTCCAACTCGGCCAGGTCGAGCCCGCCGGTGGCGATATAGCCGCGGTACTCCTCCCACCAGCCGCCCTTGCGCTCCCGGGCCATGGCGACGAGCGCGTCGACGTACGCGCTGTCCGGGCAGGCGTAGATGGCGGCGAGGGCCCGGACCCGCTCCTCGCTCACGCCGAACCGCGCGAGCTCCAGGTTGGTGATGTGGGTGCGGTTGATGCCCAGCCGGTCGGCGGCCTCCTGAATGCTGAGCCCCGCACCTTCGCGCATCCTTCTGAGTTCTGTGCCGAGCCTGACTTGACGCGCGGTCGGGACGCTCCTGGGTGGCATGGTCCTCCGTAACCCTCAAGGAGTAATTGTCGGGGAAATTCAACGGGACCGTAGCAGTTGTTTGCACCGCTGCCCTACCGTAGGTGTCGTTGCCGCTACTGCGCGTTGATCGCCGTAACGGTACGCGCGCTGTCGGCCCCCTCACAGGGAGTTGCCCCATGGATTCCGATCACGAGTCCGACGACCGTCCCCCACACCTCCCGCCCGTTCCCTCCAGGGATCCGTACGTCTACACCCTGCAGAGCAGTCGGCACCCGACCTCCGCCAAGGTCTGCCGGGACTTCGTCGCCTGCGTCCTGAACTCCGTGGGGCAGGAGGAGCTGGTCGACACGGCGACGCTGTGCACCTCGGAGCTGGCCACCAACGCCTTTCTGCACGCCGAGGGCGACTCCGTGATGCTGCGCGTGGTGATCGAGCCGCCCCGCTTCCGCGTCCTGGTCTACGACGCCTCCGCCGAGCTCCCCACCGCCGCCTGCCTCCCCGAGGGGGACCGCCTCCA
>NZ_JAAAYH010000193.1:0-16389 GCF_018035285.1 Streptomyces sp. MK37H
CGTTCAGCGGAACGATTGGGTGAAGTGCGTGAACGATAACGACGCCACCCGTTCGGGCCAACCCTTCTTTCACGGAAATTAACGCCAGAAACAGAGTCGTTACCCTGCGCGGAGCGCGGTGCGGGGCGCGGTGCGAAGCCCGGCGCGGGGCGCGGCGCCTGGGCGGCGCGCGGAGTCGCGGCCCCACCGCCCGGCGCCCCTGTACACCGTCCACGTGGCGAAAAACACCGAGCGGCTCCGGATACACCGCCGTAAGGTTGCCGACATGCAGGTGATCCAGTCCACGAAGCTCGCCAACGTCTGCTACGAAATCCGTGGCCCGGTGCTCGAGGAGGCGATGCGGCTGGAGGCGGCAGGACACCGCATCCTCAAGCTCAATACCGGAAATCCGGCGACCTTCGGCTTCGAATGCCCCCCGGAGATCCTCGAGGACATGCTCCGGAACCTCGGCGACGCCCACGGCTACGGCGACGCCAAGGGCCTGCTGTCCGCGCGGCGCGCGGTGATGCAGCACTACCAGACCCAGGGCATCGACCTCGATGTCGAGGACATCTTCCTCGGCAACGGCGTCTCGGAGCTGATCCAGATGTCGATGCAGGGGCTGCTGGACGACGGCGACGAGGTCCTCGTCCCCGCCCCCGACTATCCGCTGTGGACCGCCGCGGTCTCGCTCGCCGGCGGCACCGCCGTCCACTACCGCTGTGACGAGCAGTCGGACTGGCTGCCGGACCTCGCCGATATCGAGCGCAAGGTCACCGACCGCACCAAGGCGCTCGTCATCATCAACCCGAACAACCCGACGGGCGCCGTCTACGGCGAGGAGATGCTGCGCGGCCTCACCGACATCGCCCGCCGCCACCAGCTGATCGTCTGCTCCGACGAGATCTACGACAAGATCCTCTACGACGGCGCCACCCACACCCCGACCACCGCCGTCGCCCCGGACCTGCTGACCCTCACCTTCAACGGGCTCTCCAAGGCGTACCGGGTGGCGGGCTACCGCAGCGGCTGGCTCGCGGTCTGCGGCCCGAAGTCGCACGCCGCCAGCTATCTGGAGGGGCTGACCATCCTGGCCAATATGCGGCTGTGCGCCAATATGCCGGCGCAGCACGCGGTGGCCACGGCGCTCGGCGGCCGTCAGTCGATCAACGACCTGGTGCTCCCCGGCGGCCGGCTGGTGGAGCAGCGGGACACGGCGTACGAGCTGCTGACCCAGATCCCGGGCGTCACCTGCGTGAAGCCCAAGGGCGCGCTGTACGCGTTCCCCAAGCTGGACCCCAAGGTCTACAAGATCAAGGACGACCGGCAGATGGTCCTGGATCTGCTGCGGGCCGAGAAGATCATGATCGTGCACGGCACGGGGTTCAACTGGCCGGAGCCGGATCACTTCCGCATCGTGACGCTGCCCGCGAAGAAGGATCTCGCCGACGCGGTGACCAGGATCGGGAACTTCCTGGACGGATACGGCCAGCCCTGATCTTTTAGTTCCTGCTCAACTTTAGACAGAGTCTAAGTTAGGATGGCCTCCTCACCCCTTGGAGGCCATCCATGTACGAACCGATCCGCACCAAGTCGGTCCACAGCATGGCCGAGCCCAAGCCCGACTTCCCGCACCGCTCCCGCGAGGAAGAGCTGGACATCCGGCTGGCCGGACATCTGACCGCACTGCTCACCGTGACGGACGAGCTGCGCACCCTCACCCCGGACCCCACGCTCGACGACGCCGCCCGGCGCCTCGCCGAACAGGCCACCCGCCTGCGCGACGGCCGCGCCCCGCTGCGCGCGGCGCCCACGGCAGCGGCCACGGACCCGACGCACATCACCGCCCTCCACCAGCGCGCCCACACCCTGGCCGGATGGGCCCTGGTCGTGGCCACGTCCCGCGACGACTCGGCGGCCACGACGCTGGCGGCCGAGCGCATGCGCTCCCACGCGACCGCCCTGGGCCTAGGGTCCTCCTGACGGCCTGAGCCGGCCCGGCCGACGTGAGCCGCGACCTGAGCCGGCTCGGCCGACGTGAGCCGACAGCCGGAGAGGGACGCACGGCCGGGGCCCGCGCCTGAAAGCACGGGCCCCGGCCCACGGAGCGGGGTGGCTCAGCCCAGGCGCTTCACCAGCGCGTGGTACTCGTCCCACATCTCCTTGGGCGTGTGCTCGCCGAAGGTGTTGAGGTGGTCGGGCACCAGCCCGGCCTCGTCACGCCAGACCTCCTTGTCGACCGTGAGCAGCAGCTCGAGCGAGGCGTCGTCGAGGTCCAGACCGTCGGTGTCCAGCGCCTCGGGCGTCGGCAGCACGCCGATCGGGGACTCCACGCCCTCGGCCTTGCCGTCCAGACGTTCGACGATCCACTTCAGCACCCGGCTGTTCTCGCCGAAGCCCGGCCAGACGAAGCGCCCGTCGGCGTCCTTGCGGAACCAGTTGACGTAGTAGATCTTCGGCAGCTTGGCGGCGTCGGCGTTCTTGCCGACCTCCACCCAGTGGGCCATGTAGTCGCCCATGTTGTAGCCGCAGAACGGCAGCATGGCGAACGGGTCGCGGCGCAGCTCACCGACCTTGCCCTCGGCCGCGGCGGTCTTCTCGCTCGCCACGTTGGCGCCGAGGAAGACACCGTGCTGCCAGTCGAAGGACTCGGTCACCAGCGGAACGGCGCTGGCCCGGCGGCCGCCGAAGAGGATCGCCGAGATCGGCACGCCCTTGGGGTCCTCCCACTCGGGCGCGATGATCGGGCACTGCCCGGCCGGCACGGTGAAGCGGGCGTTGGGGTGGGCCGCGGGCGTCTCGCTCGCCGGGGTCCAGTCGTTGCCCTTCCAGTCGGTCAGATGGGCGGGCGGCTCCTCGGTCATGCCCTCCCACCACACATCGCCGTCGTCGGTGAGCGCCACGTTGGTGAAGACCGAGTTCCCCCACAGGGTCTTCATCGCGTTGGCGTTGGTGTGCTCACCGGTGCCGGGCGCGACACCGAAGAAGCCCGCCTCGGGGTTGATCGCGTACAGCCTGCCGTCCTCGCCGAACCGCATCCAGGCGATGTCGTCGCCGATCGTCTCGACCGTCCAGCCCCGGATGGTCGGCTCCAGCATCGCGAGGTTGGTCTTGCCGCACGCGCTCGGGAACGCCGCGGCGACGTACTTGGCCTCCCCGCGCGGCGGGGTGAGCTTGAGGATCAGCATGTGCTCGGCGAGCCAGCCCTCGTCCCGCGCCATCACGGAGGCGATGCGCAGGGCGTAGCACTTCTTGCCGAGCAGGGCGTTGCCGCCGTAGCCGGAGCCGTACGACCAGATCTCCCGCGCCTCCGGGAAGTGCGAGATGTACTTGGTCGGGTTGCACGGCCAGGGCACATCGGCCTGGCCCGGCTCCAGCGGGGCGCCGAGGGTGTGGACGGCCTTGACGAAGAAGCCCTCGTCCCCGAGGACATCGAGGACCTCCTGCCCCATGCGGGTCATGGTGCGCATGGAGACGGCCACGTAGGCGGAGTCGGTGATCTCGACGCCGATCGCGGACAGCGACGAGCCGAGCGGGCCCATGCAGAAGGGCACGACGTACATGGTCCGGCCGCGCATCGAACCCCGGAAGACGCCCTGCTCCCCGGTGAAGATCTCGCGCATCTCGTCGGGGTGTTTCCAGTGGTTCGTCGGGCCCGCGTCCGCCTCCTTCTCGGAGCATATGAACGTACGGTCCTCGACGCGCGCCACATCGCTCGGATCGGAGGCGGCGTAGTACGAGTTGGGGCGCTTGATCGAGTCAAGGCGCTTGAAGGTGCCCTTCTCGACGAGCTCCGCGCACAGGCGGTCGTACTCCGCCTCCGAGCCGTCGCACCACACCACACGATCCGGCTGGGTGAGGGCGGCGATCTCGCCGACCCAGGAGATCAGCTCCTGGTGGTTCGTGGGGCTCGGGGTGGTCGTGAGGGAGGAAGCCACATTGCTGGGCGCCACGATCGCTCCATCCCGCCGGAACCGCACTCGCTCCGGCGTCTTGATTGAGGGTTTTGTACGGATATGTGCACTCATATCCGTTTATGGAGACAGCTACCCCTTGGGGGCTGCGACCCGGATGCTCAGCTCATCCGGTGCCGACCGCGCTCATTTGATCATCCGACTGTACGGGCCATCTGTCCAGTGGACGCCTTGGTGACCATCACCACTCGACATGAACCGGTAACTTACGGTGGCGTAGGTAGCATGAGCGCCATGACTGCCGCCGCGTCCGATGCCGCCGTTGAGAATCCCCCGGGGCCCGAAGCGGCCCCGCCGCTCCCCCTGAAGCCGATGCTGCGCGGCTGGCTGCACGCCGGCATGTTTCCCGCGGCGCTGGTCTCGGGGGTGGTGCTGACGGCCCTCGCCGACAGCCCGCGCGGTCGTCTGGCCTGCGCCATCTACACGCTCACCGCATGTGCGCTGTTCGGCACCAGCGCCCTTTACCACCGCGGCGATTGGGGACCGCGCGCCGCCGCGGTGCTGCGGCGGCTGGACCACGCCAATATCTTCCTGATCATCGCGGGCACCTATACGCCCTTCACGCTGCTGCTCCTGCCACACGGCAAACAGCAGCTGCTGCTGTGGCTGGTGTGGGCCGGGGCGCTCGCCGGAATCGCCTTCCGGGTCTTCTGGGTCGGTGCCCCGCGCTGGCTGTACACCCCCTGCTACATCGCGCTGGGCTGGGCGGCCATCTTCTTCCTGCCCGACTTCCTGCGCACCGGCGGCATCACCGTGATGACACTGATCGTCGTCGGCGGGCTGCTCTACAGCGTGGGCGCGGTGATCTACGGCACCAAGCGCCCCAACCCCTCACCCCGCTGGTTCGGCTTCCACGAGGTGTTCCACAGCTTCACGCTGGCCGCCTTCGTCGTGCACTACGTCGGCATCTCCCTGGTGGCCTATCAGCACGCCTGAGATGCCCGAGGCCACCACCGCGTCCCAGCCCGAGCGCAGGCCCGGGCTACGCGAACGGAAGAAGATCAAGACCCGGCAGGTGATCCGGCGCGCCGCCCTCCGGCTCTTCGCGGAGCGGGGGTACGAGGCCACTCCGGTGGACCGGATCGCGGAGGCCGCCGACGTCTCGCCCAGCACCGTCTTCCGCTACTTCCCCGCCAAGGAGGACATCGTCCTCACCGACGAGTACGACGCGCTCATGGCGGAGGCGATCCGCCGGCGTCCACGGGAGGAGCCCCCAGCCGTCTCCCTGCGTCATGCCGCCGTGGGGCTGCTGGGCCACTCGGCGGGCGCGGAGCGCGAGGAACTGCTGGCGCGGCTGGCCCTCGTACGGCAGGTCCCGGCGCTGCGCGCTCGGATGAGCGCGGGCCTGGCCGACAGCGGGGTGCTGCTGGGCGAGGCGCTGGCCGAGCGCAGCGGCCGGGCCCCAGACGACTTCGAGGTGCGGGTCGCGGTAGGGGCCGTGCTCGGCGCCCTGCGGGAGGCCGTCTTCCACTGCCTGGACCACCGGCCGACGCCAAGCGCGGCGAGCGCCACCGCGGCCACCACGTGCGGCGAGGACATGGCGACGGCCATCGACCGGGCGCTCGGCCTGCTCGCCCGGGGGCTGCCTCTGTGACCTGCCCGGGAATCCCCGCCGTGGGCTGGGGCTGACTCCGGGCGCCCCGGGGATACGCCGGGGCCGGCCCACGCACCGGCCGAGCCGGCCCGGGAGCAGCCCGAGGCAGGCCGGGCGACTACCCCGGGACTTGCCCGGCAACAGCCTCTCGCTCAGCCCCCCAGCTTTGCCGTCAGGGCCTCGACATCGGCCGTGGGCGCGTCGCAGGTGAAGCCGCGGCAGACGTAGGCCGCCGGGCGGCCCTCCAGGAGGGGGCGGTCCTGGAGGAGCGGGATCTCGCCGGAGCCGGGCTCGCCGACCGCGACGACCGCCCCGGGGGCGGTGGCCAGCAGCGCGGCGCGGTGCAGGGCGCGGGTCGCCGGGTCGTCGCCGGGGCCGACCACGGCCACCTCGCGCGGCCCGTCGAGCCGGGCCTCGGCCACCGCCAGGCCCCAGCCGATGAAGCGGGGCACCCGGGGGCCGAGGGCCCGCACCACGGCGAGGGAGCGCTCGGCACCCTCCCGATGGCGCGCTCCGCCGGTGATGGCGGCGTAGGACAGCAGGGCCCCGGCGGCGGCCGTCCAGCCGGATGGCGCCGCGTTGTCCGTCGGGTCCTGGGGGCGGCGGATGAGCGTCTCGGCGTCATCGGCGGTATCGAACAGCGTGCCGTCCTCATCCGTGAACCGGCTCAGCACGGTGTCCAGGAGCAGCCCGGCGAGCTCCACCCACGCACCGTCGCCGGTGACGGCCGACAGCGCGAGGAAGCCCTCGGCCACATCCCCGTAGTCCTCGAGCACGCCCGCGTGGCCGCCCGCGGTGCCGTCGAGCGAGGTGCGGGCCAGCCGACCGCGCTGGTCCATGTGGATGCGGACCAGCAGCTCTGCGGCCTCGGTCGCGGCGTTCACCAGGTCGGGGCGGTCGAAATAGGCGCCGGTCTCGGCGAGGGCCGCGATGGCCAGCCCGTTCCACGCCGCGACGATCTTGTCGTCGCGGCCGGGGCGGGCCCGCAGCTCCCGGGCGGCCAGCAGCCGCTCCCGTACGGAGGCGACGCGGGCGGCGTCCGTCAGCCGCTCCCCGTCGGGCAGCTGGAGCACGGAGGCCCCGTGCTCGAAGGTGCCCTCCCGCGTGACGCCGAAATACCCGGCGGCGAACTCCGCGTCGTCCTCCCCCAGCACCTCGCTCAGCCGCTCGGGGGTCCACACGTAGTACGCGCCCTCGACATGCCTGCCGGTGCCGTCGTCACTGTCGGCGTCCAGCGCGGAGGCGAATCCGCCCTGTTGGGTGCGCAGCTCGCGGACCATGAAGTCCGCCGTCTCCAGGGCGACACGGCGCGCGAGGTCCGAGCCGGTGGCCCGCCACAGATGGGCGTAGACCCGGCACAGCAGCGCGTTGTCGTACAGCATCTTCTCGAAGTGCGGCACGGTCCAGGCGGCGTCGACGGAATACCGGGCGAAACCGCCGCCGAGCTGGTCGTAGATGCCCCCGCGGGCCATCGCCTCGCAGGTGGCCGACACCATCTGGAGCGCGCCCTCGGAGCCGGTGCGGGCGTGATGGCGCAGCAGGAACTCCAGCGCCATGGACGGCGGGAACTTCGGCGCACCACCGAACCCGCCGCGGGTGGTGTCGAACTCGCGGGTCAGGGCCATGAGCGCGCTGTGCAGATCCTCCTCGCCCGGCGGCTGCGGCGCGCCCGAACCCAGGGCGATACCGCCGCGCTGGGACAGATCCTCCACGATCCGGCCGGCGACGTCCCGCACCTCGTCGCGGCGGTCCGACCAGGCGGCGCTCACCCCCTCCAGCACCTGCCGGAAGGACGGCATCCCGGGCCGGGGGCGGGGCGGGAAGTACGTGCCGAAGTAGAACGGCTGGGCCTCCGGGGTCAGGAAGACCGTCATGGGCCAGCCGCCCTGGCCGGTGGCGGCCTGCACCGCCTCCATGTACACCGCGTCGACGTCCGGCCGCTCCTCGCGGTCGACCTTCACGGAGACGAAGTGGGCGTTGAGATAGTCGGCGGTCGCCTTGTCCTCGAACGACTCGTGCGCCATGACATGGCACCAGTGGCAGCTCGAATAGCCGACGCTCAGCAGCACCGGCACCCCACGGCGACGCGCTTCCTCGAACGCCTCGTCCGACCACGGCCACCAGTCGACCGGGTTCTCGGCGTGTTGGAGCAGATAGGGGGACGTCTCGTGCGCCAGACGGTTCGGCATGGCTCCATCCTCCCCCACCCGGCGAGACAGACGAAGTTATCCACAGGGGAGTTATCCACAGGACTGCCGGATAAGAGCCAGAAACGGAAGACTGATGGCACTGCTGCAGGAGGGGGATCACCATGCCGGCGTCACTGGCGGTGCTGCGGGACAGCCACCGGACGGAAGTCGAGCGGCTGCTGTCGCGGGCCGTGGAGGAGGAGGTGCGCCGCTCGGGCGGGCGCACCGACGGCGGGGTGCTGCTCAGCCGGGCGCGCGGCGCGCTCGACGAGATGACCGCCACCGCCGCGGAGGAGTACGGGGCGTATGTGCGCGCGCTGGACGAGTCGGACGCGGGCAGCAGACCGCTCTCCGCCCGGCTGTCGCGCGGGCAGCTCGGCACCCCGGCGCTGGCCGCGGCGGTCGCCGCGGTGGCGGCCTTCGGCGCGGATCTCGGATACGGCACCTCGGCGGGCACGGCGCTGGGCGCGGGGGTCACGGCCGCCGTGGCCGGGTCGGCCGCCGCCGTCGTCAAGCTCACCGCGAGCCACTGGCCCGCCGCCCACCGCCAGGCCGCGCTGCGCAACCAGCCCGGTGGGGCCGAGCAGTTGCGGCTGCAGTGGCTCACGGCGGTCGAGGTGCGGGGCATCCGGCCGTTCATCGACCAGCACCGGATGACCACGGCCGCCACCCGCCAGGGCGTCGGTTCGGCGAAGCGCTCCGCCTCCGCCACCGGGCAGCCGAAGCTGCGCGGCGCGGACCGCAGCCAGGCGGCCCGCAGGCGCACCGTGCTTGAGCAGTCCTTCGCCCATCTCCCGGAGGCGGACGGGCCGTTCGCCGGGCGCCATGCGCAGATCACACAGATCGCGCAGTGGGCGCGGCAGGCCCGCGCGTCCACCGAGACCAAGCCCACGGTGGTGCTGCTGGAGGGCCCGCCGGGCTCCGGCCGGACGATGCTGGCCGTGCGGGCGGCCCACCATCTGCGCGATGAGTTCCGCGGCGCGTGCCTGGTCGATCTGCGCGGCGACAGCCCCGAGCAGGCCCCGCTGCCGACCCGCGACGCGCTGCTGCATCTGCTGAACCGGCTCGGCGCACCCCGTGACCAGTTGCTCTTCCGGGAGCGCTCCTCGCAGGACCAGCACATCAGACGGCTCACCGAGCTGTATCACCAGTATCTGACCGGGCTGCCGGTCACCATCGTGCTCGATGACGCCCACGACGCCGAGCAGGTGCGCACGCTGATCCCCGAGCGGTCCGACGGCCTGGTCCTGATCACCTCGCGCACCCCGCTCGGCCTGCCGGACGACCTCGCCGCCTGGGTGCACCGGATCGAGGTGGGCCCGCTGGACGAGCCGGGCGCCGAGGAGCTGCTGCGGGCCTCCGCCGAGGAGCCCACCGGCGCGGGCCCCTACGACGGGCAGTCCGTGGAGCGGATCGCCGAGCTGTGCGGGCGGCTGCCGCTGGCGCTGCGGATCGCGGGCTCCTCGCTCGGCCCCCGCTCCGCCGCCGCCCTGGTCACCGACCTGGAGGCGTACGGCCCGG
Source organism: Streptomyces sp. MK37H (assembly GCF_018035285.1). Taxonomy (NCBI): domain Bacteria; kingdom Bacillati; phylum Actinomycetota; class Actinomycetes; order Kitasatosporales; family Streptomycetaceae; genus Streptomyces; species Streptomyces sp. MK37H. The sequence goes on from NZ_JAAAYH010000193.1 coordinate 9,258, forward strand.
TGGGCGCGATCGAGCGCACCCTGTGGTTGCGCTACACCGACCAGCAGGAGGGCGCCCGGCGGCTGCTGCGCCGGCTGGCGCTGGCCGGGCGGGCCAGCCTGGGCGGCGCGGCGGCCGCGGCGCTGCTGGACGCCGATGAGCAGGAGGCCGGCCGCCATCTGGAGGCGCTCGGCCGGGCCGGGCTGATCCAGCATGTGCGCGGCAGCCGCTACCGCCTCCATGACCTGGTGCGCTCCTTCGCCCATGCCCGGCTGCTGGACGAGGAGCAGCCGGAGCAGCGCACCGCCGCGCAGGAGCGGCTGATCCGCAGCTATGCCGAGCTCGCGGACTCGGTGATCCGGCTGGTCGACGGCAAGACCTCCACCCGGGCCGACATCTTCGGCAAGGGCGCGGCCCACGGCTTCGCCTCGCTGGACGCGGCGCTGCGCTGGCTGGACGACGAATCGAGCTTCATCACCGCCGCGCTGCGCCATGCCGAGGGCGTGGACCAGTCCGCGGTGCTCCACCTCCTGGGCGCGCTGTGCGACTACTGCCTGTTGCGCGGCGATCTCTACCGGCTGGGCGAGATCAGCGAGCTCACCCAGGCCGTCGACCAGGGGCTGCTGATGCGGTCCGTGCAGTGGCGCACCGGTATCGCGGCCCGCCAGCTCGGCGAGCTGGACCAGGCGCGCACCACGCTCTCCTCGGTGGTGGACCTGTATTTCGAGGCGCAGCACCAGGCGGGCGCGGCCCGTGCCCTGTGCAGTCTCGGCATCACCCTGCACCACCAGGGCAATCTCGTGGAGGCCGCGGCGAAGCTGCGCGAGGCGCTGGAGCTCCAGCGGGCCGAGGAGCTGCGCGGCGACCGGGCCTGGACGATGCACGCCCTGGCGGCGGTGGAGCGCGACCGCGGCTGGCTGGCCGAGGCGCTGGAGCTGCTGGGCGAGGCCCTGGAGCTGCATCAGGAGAGCGAGAGTCTGCACGGCCAGGCGTGGGCGCACTTCCAGCTCGGCCAGGCGTGTCTGCGGATGGGCGATGTGCCGCGCGCCGAGACCGAGCTGGGGGACGCGCTGGACGCCTACAGCCGCACCCATGACCAGCGCGGTGAGGCATGGGCGCTCACCCAGCTCGCCAGGGCCCGGCTGGTGGCCGGGGAGGCGTCGGCGGCCGTCGACCAGTTCCGCCAGGCCCTCGCCCGCCACCGGGAGAACGAGGACGCGCGGGGCGAGGCATGGACGCTGTACTACCTGGGCCAGGCGCTGGAGGAGCGCGGCGACCACGACTCGGCGGTGCGCGAGCTGGAGCGGGCCCGCACGATGTTCAGCCGGATGCGGGATGTGTACGGGCTGGCGTGTGCCCGGCATCACTCGGCTCGGGTCACCCGTGATCTGCGCGCGGCGCAGACGGGCTCGCTGCGCAATAGCGGCTTCGCCCGGCAGCTGCTCCAGGACGCGCGGCAGGACTTCCGCCGGGTGGGCGTGGCCCATGGCGAGGCCTGGTCCTGCGTCGAGCTGGCGGTGATCGACGCGGGAAACGGCAAGGCGGCGCAGGCGCTGGAGCTGGTGGACGAGGCGGCGGTGCTGTTCGCGGGATACGGGGACCGGCGCGGCCGCTCCTGGGCCCGGTTCCTGCGCTGCACGCTGCTGCCGTTCGCCTCCGCGGGTGGCTCGGTCATCGGCACGGCGGTGGCCCAGGAGGAGCTGGCGGAGCTGCTGCGGGAGATGCGCGAGGAGGGCACGGCGGGCGATTCCCGGCTGGAGGGGTGCGCGGAGGCGTTCGCGCTGGTGCTGGAGCGCGGCGTCGAGCCGGAGACGGGGTGGCAGGCATGGCAGCTCGGCATGGTGCCGAGCCGCCACTCGCGCGAGGTCATGGCCGTGCTGCCGGACCGGCCTCGCGCCTGAGCGCTCCTGGAAGTGCGCTGAGATGCCGTCGCTCGTCCGCGGCACCGTCGTGGCCGGCCGCCCACGCGGCGGAGCCGCACATCGACACAGCTGCGGCGGAGCCGCACATCGACACCGCCCCGCACCCCTTCAGGGCGCCTCCGAACCGCAGCAGACTTCCGCCGATCCGCTCAGCCACGGAGAGCGCGCAGAGGGGCCGGGCCGTGGTGTCCGGCCAGGGCCGCCAGGAAGGTCCGGCCGGGCCGTAGGGTCCCGCGCGCGGGACACGCGGTCAGGCCCGGCCAGGGGTCAGGCCCGGCCAGGGGTCAGGCCGTGCGCTCCTCGCCCTTGGCGCCCTTGGCGCCTTCGGTGGAGGCGGCCGCCGGAGCCTTGCCGGGCTCCTCCGGCGCCTCCTCGAAGTTCACCCGCTTCATGTGCTTGTTCATGGACTTCATCAGCAGCCACACCGCCGCGCCGATCACGGCGAAGACGATGAAACCGAGGACGCCCGGGGTCACCTTGTTCTCGTCCAGGTCCTTGGCGAACGGGACGAGATGCGTCATGGCGAGGGTGCTGGTGGCGCTCATCATGGGCTCAATTGTTGCGGATGCCCGCGAAGAGGTCGTCCTCGGGGAGGGAGGTGTCCACGAGCGACTTGGCGAGCTCGTACTCCTCGGTGGGCCAGACCTCCTTCTGGATGTCCATGGGCACCCGGAACCAGCCGCCGTCGGGGTCGATCTGCGTACGGTGCGCGATCAGCGCCTTGTCGCGGATCTCGAAGAAGTCGGCGCAGGGCACATAGGTGGTCAGGGTGCGCTCCGGCCGCCCGAACGTCTTCCAGCGCTCCAGCCACTCCCCGTACGGCGAGTCCAGCCCGCGGGCCAGCAGCGCCTCGTGCAGCGCCACGGTGCGCGCCCGGTTGAAGCCCTGGTTGTAGTAGAGCTTCTGCGGCTGCCAGGGCTCCCCCGCCTCCGGGTACTTCTCGGGGTCACCGGCCGCATCGAAGGCCACCATCGAGATCTTGTGGGTCATGATGTGGTCGGGGTGCGGATAGCCGCCGTTCTCGTCATAGGTGGTGATCACCTGCGGCTTGAACGTGCGGATCAGCTTCACCAGGGGCTCGGCCGCGGCCTCCACGTCCTGCAGTGCGAAGCAGCCCTCGGGCAGTGGCGGCAGCGGATCGCCCTCGGGCAGTCCGGAGTCCACGAAGCCCAGCCACTCCTGCTTGACGCCTAGGATCTGGCGCGCCTCGTCCATCTCCTTGGCGCGGACCTCGTGAATGTGCTCCTCGATGTAGGGGTCACCCTGGAGCTTGGGGTTGAGGATGGAGCCGCGCTCCCCGCCTGTGCAGGTGGCGACCAGCACGTCCACCCCCTCGGACACGTACTTGGCCATGGTGGCCGCGCCCTTGCTCGACTCGTCATCCGGGTGCGCGTGCACGGCCATCAAACGCAGCTGCTCAGTCAAGTTCGATCCTCAGTGATTCGTCGTGGAAGACGGCTTCTATAGTGACCTAAACCGGGGACGAATAATTCCGATCTCTCCCCCAGCAGGAGGAACGCCCATGGCCGCGGTGCGCGAGGGGCTGCCCGACGGGCGTTACGGCCGGTCCGCGGACGCGCGTGCCGACCGGACGCTGAAGATCGTCGGCGCGGTGCTCGGTGCCGGGCTGCTGGCCCTGATCGCGTGGTTCGGGTACGACTACATCGCCGGTCAGGACGTCAGCGGCCGGTTGACCGGTTTCAAGGTGGTCGCCGACGACGCCGTCGAGGTCCGGCTGGAGATCACCAAGGAAAAGGACGCGACCGGTGTCTGCACGGTGCGTACCCTGGACGAGTACCACGACGAGGTGGGCCGGAAGGACTTCACCTTCGGCCAGCGCCGGGAGGACATGGTCAAGGTCGTGACCGTGCGGACCACGGCCCGGGCGACCAGCGCCGAGTTGATCGGCTGCGAGCCTGTTCGATAATCGAACTGGACGTGTCGGGCGCCTGCCCCGATCTGACCAGCGCTGACGCGTTTCCTGCGCATTACGCCCAGTTCCCTCCTCCCCGATTCTTGCCGGAATTGTTAGGCTCGTGGTTTCGCCCGGCGACGAAGGCGCACCCTTCTGAGTAGGGCGTTCATTTGTATTCCCAGCACCGACGAGGAGCACCTGTGACCCAGACCAGCGAGAACGTCACCTGGCTGACCCAGGAGGCGTACGACCAGCTCAAGGCAGAGCTGGAGTACCTGTCGGGTCCCGCACGTGTCGAGATCGCGAAGAAGATCGAGGCTGCCCGGGAGGAGGGTGACCTCCGGGAGAACGGGGGTTATCACGCCGCCAAGGAGGAGCAGGGCAAGCAGGAACTCCGAGTGCGTCAGCTGACGCAGCTCCTGCAGCAGGCGAAGGTCGGCGAGGCACCCGCGGACACCGGCGTGGTCGCCCCCGGCATGGTGGTCACCATCGCCTTCGACGGCGACCCGGACGACACCCTGACCTTCCTGCTCGCCTCCCGTGAGTACGCGAGCGCGGACGTCGAGACCTACTCGCCGCAGTCCCCGCTGGGTTCGGGTGTGAACGGCAAGAAGGTCGGCCAGGACGCGGAGTACGAGCTCCCCAACGGCCGCACCGCCTCGGTGCGAATCCTGGAAGCCAAGCCCTACCAGGGCTGAACGCCCGGTATGGAGCCCCGGCCGAACGGCCGGGGCTCCCCCTCGCCTCCGTGCCCCCGGAAGAACCGCTCAGGCGGTGCGCCCCCGGAAGAACCGCTCAGGCGGTCGCCGAGCGGTACTTGCGCACCGCCAGCGTCCGGAAGACCACGATGATCAGGGCCGAGTAGATCAGCGACGCCCAGACCGGATGCTGCATCGGCCAGGCGCCGGACTGGGACAGACCGGGGTCGCCGAAGAGCCGGCGGCATGCCTGCACGGTGGCGCTGAACGGGTTCCATTCGGCGATGTGCCGCAGCCAGGGGGTCATCTGGCTGGAGTCCACGAAGGCGTTCGAGATGAACGTCACCGGGAACAGCCAGATCAGACCGCCGGAGGTCGCCGCCTCCGGGGTGCGGACGGACAGCCCGATCAGCGCCCCGATCCAGGTGAAGGCGTATCCCAGAAGAAGCAGCAGGCCGAAGCCGCCCAGGATCTTCCCGATGTTGGTCGAGTCCGCGAAACCGGGGCGCCAGCCCACGATCAGCGCGACGACGGCCAGCACCACCAGGGTGAGCGTCGTCTGCACCAGGTCGGCGAAGGTCCGGCCGGTGAGCACCGCGCCCCGGGCCATCGGCAGCGAACGGAACCGGTCGATCAACCCCTTGTGCATGTCCTCCGCGATCCCCGCCCCCGCGCCCGCGGTGGCGAAGGTCACGGTCTGCGCGAAGATCCCGGCCATCAGGAAGTTCTTGTAGACGTCCGGGTCGGTGCTGTTGCCGATCTTCATCGAGCCGCCGAAGACATACGTGAAGAGAATCACGAACATCACCGGCTGAACCAGCCCAAAGAGGACCATCTCGGGAATTCTGGTCATCCGGATCAGATTTCGTCGGGCGATGACCAGGGAATCGCTCATCGTGCTCATTTCGCCTCCCCCTTCCCGGCGCCATAGCCGGTGAGCGAGATGAATACGTCGTCCAGGGTCGGGCGGCGCAGCCCGATGTCGTCGATCTCGACACCACGGGTGTCCAGTTCGCGGATGACCTCGGCCAGCAGCTTGGCGCCGCCCACGACCGGGACGGTGACCTTACGGGTGTGCTCCTGCACGGTCGCCTCGCCCTTGCCCAGGACCCGCAGCACTTCCTCGGCGGCCGCGATGTCCTCGCGCTCATGCACCACGACCTCCACACGCTCGCCGCCCGTACGGGCCTTGAGCTGGTCGGAGGTGCCGCGGGCGATGACCCGGCCGCGGTCGATCACGCAGATGTCATGCGCCAGATGGTCCGCCTCCTCCAGATACTGCGTGGTCAGCAGCAGCGTCGTACCGCCGGCCACCAGCTCCTGGATGACCTCCCACAGCGCCTGTCTGTTGCGCGGGTCCAGACCGGTGGTGGGCTCGTCCATGAACATCACGGGCGGGCTGACCACCAGGGCCGCGGCGAGGTCCAGCCGCCGGCGCATTCCGCCGGAGTACGTCTTGGCGGTGCGGTCGGCCGCCTCCGCGAGGCTGAACCGCTCCAGCAGCTCACTCGCGCGGGCTTTGGCCTCCCGCGCTCCCATCTGGTAGAGCTGGCCGACCATTTGGAGGTTCTCACGGCCGGTCAGATATTCGTCCACGGCGGCGAACTGGCCGGACAGCCCGATGGAGCGACGGACTTCGTTGGGATTCTTGAGCACGTCCACCCCCGCGACCACCGCCGTCCCGCTGTCCGGGCGCAGCAGCGTGGTGAGCACGCGCACCGCGGTGGTCTTGCCGGCGCCATTGGGGCCGAGCAGTCCGAGCACGGTTCCTTCCGGTACGTCGAGATCGACGCCGTCCAGAGCCTTTACGTCACCGAAGGTCTTCACCAGACCCTCGGCGTGAATAGCGCCTGGCATGTTGGCACTCCCGGGGTTGGGTCAGTTCCACACTCAATCAAGGCATAAGTCCGCCCATATGGGCAGCGCTCGGTAGCAACTGGACGGCAATCGTAACCGAGACGCGATACATCGCGACATGTGCGAGGCGAACAAAATGAAGAAAGCGAGCCGCGGAGACCCCTACCCCCGCGAGAGAAGACCGGTTCCGGAGCTCGGGCTCAGACCCGTCCCCGTCGTCAGGCCATCACCGTGTACCCGGCGCCGCGCAGCGCCTCCCGGACGTCCTCGCAGTGGTCCGGCCCCTTCGTCTCCAGGTGCAGCTCCACCTCGGCCTCGCTCAGCCCGAGCCGCGGGTTGGTGCGGACATGGCTGACGTCGAGCACATTGGCGTCCAGCGTCGACAGCACCCCCAGCAGCGTGGCCAGCGCGCCCGGCCGGTCGGTGAGCCGCAGCCGCAGCGACAGATAGCGCCCCGCCGCGGCCATGCCGTGCCGCAGGATGCGCTGCATCAGCAGCGGATCGACGTTGCCGCCCGAGAGCACCGCGACCACCGGCCCCTCGAAGGACTCCGGCGCCGACAGCAGCGCGGCCACCGGGCTCGCGCCCGCGGGCTCCACCACCAGCTTCGCCCGCTCCAGGCAGAGCAGCAGCGCACTGGACAGCTCGTCCTCGGTGACCGTACGGACCTCGTCGACGAGGTTCTCGATGATCTGGAACGGCACATCACCCGGCCGCCCCACCTTGATCCCGTCCGCCATCGTCACGGGCGCGTCGATCGT
>NZ_JAAAYH010000194.1:0-16349 GCF_018035285.1 Streptomyces sp. MK37H
GCTGGATTTTCCTTACGGCCGCAGCGCGCGCATCAGGAGGTCGGCCAGGTGGTCGGCGACCTCCTGGGGGGCCCAGCGGCCGCCGGGCCGGTACCAGGTGCCCAGGTGGTGGACGGAGCCGAAGTGGTAGTCCACCACCAGGTCCGCCGGGGTCCGGGAGCTGAACACCCCGGCCCGCTGCCCCTCCTCGATCAGCGCGCGGAACCGCTCGTGGTAGCGGCGCCGCTCGGCGCGCACCTGCTTGTGCTTCTCCGGGCTGAGTTGGTGCATCGACCGGAAGAAGATGGTCGCGTCGTCGAGGTTCTCGATGGTGGTCACCACGACATCGGCCGCCGCCTCCCGCAACCGCGTCTCCACCGGCGCGTCGGCGTCCGCGAAGGCGTCCAGCCGCTCCTGCTGGAGCCGGAGCACCCGGCTGTAGATCTCGTGGAGCAGATCGTCCTTGGAGCCGAAGTAGTGGTAGAGCGCGCCCTTCGTGACGCCCGCCGCCTCGACGATCTCCTGTACGGACGTCCGGTCGTAGCCCCGCTCCGCGAAGAGGCGGGTCGCAGCGGCCAGCAGCCGCTGTGGCACCGGCTGTCCGTCACCGTCCGTCGCTCTGGCCATGGTCGCCACCCGTTCTCTTCCTCTTCTCTCTCATCCTCGCAGTTCCCGCCGGAGGATCTTGCCACTGGTCGTCTTCGGAAGCTCGGGCAGGATCTCAACCTCGCGGGGGTACTTGTACGCGGCCAGCCGCTCCGCACAGTACGCGGACAGCTCGTCCGGTGTGACCCCGGCCCCTGATCGGAGGCTCACATACGCCTTGACCGTCTCGCCGCGGTACGCGTCGGGTTTGCCGACGACGGCCGCCTCCCGCACGGCGGGGTGAGTGTAGAGCACGTCCTCGACCTCACGCGGCCACACCTTGAACCCCGAGGCGTTGATCATGTCCTTCTTGCGGTCGACCACGTACAGCCAGCCGCCCTCGTCCATGAAACCGATGTCGCCGGTGCGCAGTTCCCCGTCGGGGAGGGCGGCCGCGGTCGCCTCCGGGCGCCGCCAGTAGCCGGGCACCACCATCGGGCCGCGGACGACGATCTCGCCCTGCTCGCCGAACGGCACGTCCCGCCCCTCGTCGTCCGCGATGCGCACGATGGTGTCGGCTCCGGGGACGCCGACGGCGAGGGTGCCGGAGACGGGGTCGACGGGGGCGCGGACCCCGGGCGGGACGCTGGCGCAGGGCGCGGTGCACTCGGTGAGCCCGTAGCCGTTGTGCAGATACGGGCCGAAGCCGGACTGGAACCGCTCGACCAGCGCGGGCGGCAGCGGGGCGCCGCCGGAGGAGATGATGCGGAAGGACGAGAAGTGGTCGCGGGTGGCCCGGGGGTGGGCCATCAGCGCCATGAAGGCGGTCGAGGGGCCCACGGTGTAGACGGGGCGGTGCTCGGCGAAGGCGTCGAGGACGACGCCGGTCTCGAAGCGGTAGGCCAGGGCCAGGGTGCCGGCTCCGGAGATGCACGCGCACAGCTCGCAGACCATGCCGGTGATGTGGAACAGCGGGGCCAGCGCGAAGAGCGTCGAACCGGTGGGCAGCTCATGGAGGAGGTGCTGCCGGTCGGCGTTGTAGGAGATGTTGCCGTGGGTGTTGGTGGCGCCCTTGGGGGTGCCGCTGGTCCCGGAGGTGTAACTGATCAGCGCGATGTCGTCGGGGCTCGGGGCGGGCACGGACGGCGGGCGGGCCCCGGCGCGGGCGACGGCGAGGAGGTCCTCGGTGTCCTCGGGGACCGGGATGGGCTGGTCGCGCAGCACCCGCTCGTCGTCGCGGGTCTGGAGGTCGCGGGCGTCGGCGGTGAGCGCGATGCGCACCGGTGACGCGGCGGCCGTGTCGCGTATGTAGTCCTCCCAGCCGTGGCGGGAGCAGACCAGGGCGCTCACCTCGGCGTCACCGAGGATGTGTGCGAGCTCGGCGCCCTTGTACATGGGGTTGACCGGGACGACCGTACCGCCCGCCTTCCACGCGCCCAGCAGCGCGAGCACGAAGTGCGGGGTGTTCTGGAGCATGATCGCGACGCGGTCGCCGGGCCGGAAGCCGCGCTCGGCGAGATGGCCGGCTATGCCGTCGGAGAGCTCATCGGCCTCCCGGTAGGTCAGCCGTCCGTCGAAGTAGGCGAGCGCCGGATGGTCGGGGGCGGTGCGCACGGCGGCCCGGAACGCGTGCAGCGGACTCGGCCGCGGGACGATCGGCCGGCGCTGTTTCTCATTGAGCTGAGCGAGCCATGGCTGGTCCTGGTACGTGGTCATGGGTGCGGCCCTGTCTCGACGGGGGTGAGGGTGGTGGGGCGGGAGCTACGCAAGATACGGGAGCGCCGGGCCGTGGGGTCAGCCCGAGGTCCCGGACGCCGCCTCGAGCTCTTCGAGCTTGCGCTGCAGCTTGTTCATGCCGCCCAGCCAGCGGTCGGTGTCGCCGGCGCGGGAGGCGTAGTGGCGGGCCACCTCGGGGTGCGGAAGGATCAGGAAGCGCTCCTCGTCTATCCCTGCGAGGACGGCGTCGGCCACCTGCTCGGGCTCGATCGCGGTGGGCGCCAGCACCAGCTCCCCGGCGGTCCCGGATGCGGTGAGCATGTCGGTGCGCACCCCCTGCGGGCAGACGGCGTGGACGCCGATGCCGCGGTGGCGGTAGGTGGCCGAGAGATATTCGGCGAAGGCGAGCGCGGCGTGCTTGGAGACGGCGTACGGTGCCGAGCCGATCATGGTGAGGAGCCCGGCGGCGGAGACGGTGGCCACGAAGCGGCCGCTGCCGCGCTCCAGCCACTCGGGCAGCAGCTCCCGGGCGGCCCGCACATGGGCCATCACATTGACGTCCCAGGACTGCTGCCACAGCGCCTCGTCGGCCTCGGGGCCGCCGTCGTGACCGACCCCCGCGTTGGCGCAGAAGATGTCGATGGTGCCGCCCAGCGCCTCGCGCGCCGCGGGTACGACACCGGAGGCGTCACCGGGGACGGAGATCCCGCCGATCTCCCCGGCGACGGAGGCGGCCTTGGCGGCGTCGAGGTCGTTGACCACGACCCGGGCGCCCTCGGCGGCGAAGCGCCGGGCGAGGGCGGCGCCGATGCCGCCGCCCGCTCCGGTGACCACTACTCGCGCCCCACGCACGGTACCCACGATTCGCAGCTCCTCGGATCGGCTCGGCTCGGATCGGCGTCCGCCCGGCTCGGCTCCCGCCCGGCCCGGCTTCCGCCCAGCGCAGACTAACCAGTCGGTATGTGTAAACGGAAGAGGCACATCTGCCACCCCACGGACCGCCGAGGGGTTACCCGCCGACGGCGGGCGGGTTACCGGCCGGGGCGCTCCTTGCGCATGACGCTGCGCCACCGCGCGTTCTCCCCGGCGAGCGCGCTCCACAGCACATTGAGCGGATGTCCGGCGTCCTGCGCGGTGCGCTCCCCGGCCCGTACGAACACCCCGACCAGCACTTCCAGCTCCGGCCCCATGCCGTCGGTCAGCTCCAGGGTGCGCAGCCCGGCCCCGGCCCGGATCCGGCCGTCGGCCACCGCGTCGCCGATGCCCTCGGTGACCAGCACACAGCCGCGCAGCACCCCCGAGGAGAGCAGCTCAAGACCGTACTGCACGGTGTCGATCTCGGCCGCGATGTGCAGCTCCTGGCGGTAGCGGGCGCCGAACCAGCCGCGCAGGAAGCCGGGTATGAGGCCGTCGGCGGAGACCGCGAGCGGCAGCCGGGGCAGCTCGCTCACCGGGACCGAGGGCCCGGGCAGCTCCTCGGCGTCGAGGTTGGTGACCAGGGACAGCCCGCTGCGCCGCCACTCCATCACCTCGAAGCCGTCGAGCCGGTCGTCGTGGCCCGCCGTGGTGAGGACGCTGCCGCAGACCAGGTCGAGCTCCTTGGCGTCGAGCCGCTGGAGCAGATCCCGGGTGCGCACATGCTCGACCTTGAGCTCGACGCCCCGGCCGTCGAATTCCTCGGTGACCAGCTCCACGGCATTCAGCAGAAAGCCGAGGGTGTAACGGGTCGAGCCGACCACGAGCCGGCTGCCGAGCCGGCGGCGGCAGTCGTGCAGCCCCTCCCGCCAGTCATCCAGGGTGCCGCGTGCGAGTCCGGCGAGTGACTCCCCGGTCGCGGTGAAGAGCACATTCTGACTGCGTCCCCGTTTGACCACCAACGGCTCTCCGCACAGTGCGCCGAAGTTCCGGTTCAGGGTGTCCAGTTGTTTCTGCACACTGGACTGCTCCCGCCCCAGCAGCCGGGCGGCGCCCAGCGCGGTGCCCGCCTCATGGACCGCGAGCAACGTCCTGAGCTGGTCCATCGTGGTGTCCAGCAGCGCCGTCGGGTACTGCCATCGATCCTTTAAGGGCATTCCGGCCTTCCGCTCGAAGAGTATTCGGCACCCCAATGACGTTTCCGTTCGCAGCATAGTGCAGCGCCTTGTCATGAACTGATCCCGAGAACAGCGGCGATATTCTTCCGATGGATATTCGGGAATTCCCTATCGCGGGATGGTGACGGAGCCCGGCATTCCAGGTTCCGCCCGTCCCATTCCGGGTAAGTCGAACGGCTGGCCGATTGTCCGACGGCGACCGTATGCGTGTCGTATGGCCAGCGGTCGGGGCAGTTGGGACGATGCACGCACATCGGACCATCCGAGGGGAAAGAACGATGACGGGGATGAGCGTAAGGCCGTACTGGGAGCTGAGATTCGACGCGGACGGGGACGTCGACACCCGGCAGCGGGACCGGCTGCTGGAACAGGCCGCGCAGCAGGAGCTCACCGATCTGGTGGTGTTCGCGCACGGCTGGAACAACACCCGGACGATGGCCACACGACTGTACGACCGCTTCTTCGCGCCCTTCCCAGGGCTGCTCGGCGAGGCGGGCCCGGCGCGGCCGGGCTATCTGGGAGTGGTGTGGCCGTCGATGCGGTTCGCCGACGAGTCGCTCGGGGGGTTACCCCGGGAGCAGGCGCCCGGGGCACCGCCGGGGCTCGACGCGGAGACCCACCGGGCGCTGGACGTCGTCTTCCCGGGGCGGCAGCAGATCGTGGCGCGCCTCGCGGAGCTGCTGGCCGAGCGGCCGGAACGGCTGGCGGCGCTGGACGAGTTCGCGGTGCTGGTGCGCGGTCTGGTGCGGGTGCGCGGGATGTCCGGCGGCGCGGGGGACGCGGCGGACACGGGCGCGGAGCCGGACGAGGACGGCGTACCGGCGATGTTCGGGGAGGACGTGACGGAGGTCTGCGAGCGGTTCGCCGCCGCGCTCACCGAGGCGCGCGGGAAGACCGACGCGGAGGGCCGCGCCGTCTTCGACAGCGCGCTCGGCGGCCTCTGGGACGGGGCGCACGAACTGCTGCGCCAGGGGACGTACTACGTGATGAAGCGGCGGGCCGGCACGGTCGGGCGCGAGGGCCTCGGGCCGGTGCTCGGCGCCCTCGCGGCCCTCCGGCCCGCGCCGCGGATCCATCTGGTCGGCCACAGCTTCGGCGGCCGGCTGGTGTCGTTCGCGCTGACCGGTCTGGAGGAGAGCGTCACGGTGGCATCGGTGACCCTGCTCCAGGGGGCGTTCTCGCACTATGCCTTCGCCGAGCGGCTGCCGCACGCCGCCGACCGCGGCGGGGTGCTGCTCGACGCCCCGCGCCGGGTCGGCGGTCCGGTGGTGTCCTGCCATTCGCGCCATGACACGGCGCTGGGGCTGCTGTATCCGGTGGCGTCGCGGGTTTCCTGGGACGATGCCTCGCTGCTGCCCGGCGACATCCGCTGGGGGGCGATCGGGTACGACGGCGTCCAGGCGGTGGAGGGCTGCCCGCGGCTGGAGCTGGCCGAGGCGCTGGACGGCCCGTTCCCGGCCGGGGGCTGTGTGAGCGTCGATGTCTCGGAGGTGGTCCGGCACGGTGTGCCGCCGGCCGGGGCGCACAGCGACATCTGCCATGAGGAGCTGGCCCGGGTGGTGCTGCGCGCGGGCCGGATCGGAGAGGGGTAGCGGACGGACCTGGGGGCGGGGCCCCGCCGGATGCGAGGCTCCGCCCCTCATGGCCTGGCCCCGCCGGATGCGAGGCCCCGCCCGCTCATGGCCTCAGCGGTGCGCCGGGAACTCCACCACCTGCTGGAAGGTGGGCCGGTTCTGCCAGCTGATCTTGTCGTGGGTGAGCCCGCCGACGGGCCGGTGGATGATGGCGTCGGCGCACCACTGGTCGCCCGCGGAGCAGTTGTCGTCCCCCGGGTAGACCTGCGCGGCGGTCTTGCCCACGGCCGTCTTCAGGCTGGTCAGCAGGGCGTCACGGCAGGCGCTCAGCTGCCCGCCGCCGCAGTACGGGCGGGCCAGCGGGCCCTTGACGTCCTCGCCGAGGACCGTGCGCAGGTCCTTGTCGACATAGGACCACCAGCCGTACTGGAAGGACGACCCGGCGTGCGAGCCGGTGGGGCCGTGCCCGGCCGAGGGCGATTCGTCGACGGACAGATTGGCGCGCAGCGCGTCGTAGAGCCCGTCGCCCAGGCCGGACTTGAACTCGGCCTCGACCAGCAGCGGCCACCAGGCGTCCATGATCCGTACCGCGTCGGCATGGCCGTAGGTGTGCGAGCCGGCGCTGGTCTCATGGCGCTGTGAGCCCGCCGACTGCCAGGAGTCCAGCTGCTGTACGGCGGTGGCCAGCTGGGGGTCGTCGACGGGCTTGGAGCGCACCACCTTCAGCAGCTCCGGCAGCACGTCCTCGCCGCGCAGATCGGTGACGGCCGCCTCGGCCATGGCCCGGGTGAGGGCGGAGCGGGTGACACCGCCCTTGCGGACCAGGGCGCGCACCCGGTCGTCGAGGAGGTTGCCGCGGTGCACCGAGCCGTTGCCGAAGCCGGCCGCGCTGTAGTCCTTGGCCAGTTTGTTGTTCCAGCTGATGTAGTAGTCCTGGTCGATGGACTGGGGGTGTTCGGCGGGCGGGGTGGCGGCCGCGGTGTTGTCCTTCGGGTCGAAGTCCCGCCACTCATAGGCGGTTTCGGCCTTCACCGGCAGCGAGGAGTCGACGTCCGAGGCGCGCACCGGGTTGAGCCCGCTGTTGTAGTACCCGGTCTGCCGGGAGTCGGCGTAGAACCAGTTGAAGGTGTAGTTGATGTGCTGCGCCGCGCTCTGGAAGGACTTGGCGTCGGTCACATAGCCGGGGTCGTTGAGCATCTGGAAGCCGACGATGGAGTCGGCCTCGTGGCGGTAGGTGGAGCGCAGCATGGTGTAGGCCACCGGTTTGCCGCCGACGGTCGCGCGATGGGTCACCAGCCCGTACTTGGTGCGGTAGACCTGCATCCGGTACGAGCCGGCGGCGGTGGAGTCGGCGAGGGTGGGCTTCCAGGCGTTGCGCCGCTCCAGCTTGTCCATCGGCACACAGGCACCGCGATAGCGGTAGTACGTGGAGTCCTTGGACGGCGCGGAGCCGTCCGGGGAGCACAGCTCGACCGCGTAGGTGTCGGTGATGTCCTGGGCGGAGGTGGTGGCGCTCCAGGCGTAGTCCTGGCCCCGGCCGAGCTGGACGTACATCCCGACCCCCGCGAAGGAGGCGCCGCGGGCGCTGATCCCCGGGCCCTGGATCTCCTGGAGCATCAGCAGCTGCGGGGCGAAGTAGCCGGTCTGGGGGCCGAAGACGGCCACCGGGTGGCCGCTCGCGGTGTACTTGCCGGAGACCACGAGCGCGTTGGACATGCCCTTCTTGCGGCTGAACAGATCGCGGGGCAGCACCCCGTCGTCGTAGATGCCGCGCAGCGGCTCCAGCGACGACTTGGGCGCCTTGACCTGGGTGCGGGCCTTGGTGGCGGCGCCGCCCTCGCGGTCGTAGACGAGCTGTTCGGGGGTGACCGAGCCGGCGTCGGGCAGGGCGGTGCCCTTGGGGTCGGCGGGTTTCCCCGCGTACGGGAAGCTGCCCTCGCGCACGGTCAGCACCGCCTCCGGGTCGTTGCGCTCCCGGAAGGACTCCCACACCTTGGTGCCCTCGGCGAGGCCGTACTTCTGCTGGGCGGCGAGCAGCGAGAGCGCGCCCTCCACCTCGCCGCCCCCGCCGTTGCCGAAGAGCGCGCCGACGACGGAGGCGAGGGCGATCAGGTCGGTGAGCTTGAACGGCTGGATCTCACCGGCGTTGGTTATCGCGTCGATATGGCCGGTGAGCACGTACTCACCGGGGAAGTACCGGCCGTCCTTGGACTTCTTGGCGTAGGCGTTGATGCCGTCGACATACGCCTGGGCGTCGGCCAGCGCCTGGCGGCCGCGCTCTCCGCCGTGGGTGAGGATGTAGTCGATCTGCGCCTGGTAGTCCTCTTCGGTGTACGGCGCCTGGCGGAAGAAGTCCTGCTCCAGGCCCTGGTTGGCGGGTGCGCCGCCGGCGAAGGGGGTCAGCTCGCCGCGGCCCACGTGACGGAAGAGGTCCATCAGCCACAGCCGGTCCTGGGCGGCGGCGTATCCGGCGCCGAACTCGGTGCCCTCGCGGGTGGTGCCCTGGATGTGCGGGACGCCGGTCTTCTTGTCGCGGGTGATCGTGACGTCGTCGCGCGGCTTGGTCACCGAGGCGACCTGGTCGGCGGGGACTCCGAAGGAGGAGTCGTTGAAGAAGCTGTTCAGCTTGTCGTCGGTGAGGGTGGGGTAGCCGCTCGCCAGATTGCCGTACGGGCCGAGCTGGTCGGTGCTGTGCTCGGGATGGGTGCCCAGCACCCGGTTGGCGAGGATGTCGGCGAGGGTTGCGTTGCCGGTGGCGCCCGGCGGGAGGATGTCGGAGCACTGGCCCCGGCAGTAGTCGGTGGCCGCCGCCGCGGCGGGCTCCGCCCGGGCCGGCTGGGGCACCGGGGCCGCGAGGGCGATGCCGAGGCCGAGCGCGGCGGCCACGGCGAGCACGGTACTGGTGAGCTTGCGGGTTCTGGTGGGCCTGGGGGTTCGTCGTCGCATGTGCGCTCCTCCCGATTGCCGTCGGACGGAGGTTACCGGCGGTACTTGCGGGCCGGAAGATGAGCGGACGTCAACTTCTTTCCGGCTGCGGACGGATGAGGACTGCCCGCGAAGATCCAGGGAATTCGATGGATCCGGATCGCGCTGCGTTACGTCCATTCGACAACGAGTCGGGTCCGCAATCGCGGAGGTGGTAGGAAGTGGCCGGTTTCAGAGCACTCGCACGAGAGGTTCGCAATCCACGCAGACACATCACCGCCCGGCGCACATCGCTGCGCAAATGCCTGGAACGGTTCGCGCCGTACGGGCACCGGGCGACCTGGCATCATCTGTGCACCCGCTCCGGGATCACCCCGGAGGATCGCAGGCCGGACCCCCTACGACTGCTCACCGCCCTTGAGGAGCTCGAGGAGGCCCGCACACTGTGGCTCGCGTACGAGGCGGACTTCGCCGCCCGGCGCAGGCAGGAGAAACTTCTCGGCATCCGGCAGCCGAGCGCTGTCGACGACTGGCATCTGCGCACCTGGGGCGGATGCGACATCATTCCCTGCGAGAGCCCCTCGACCCATCCCGACGACCGCCTCGCGGATGTACTGCGACGGCTGATCGCGGCGATGGAGTCGGGCCCGGGGGCGGCCTGCCCGGTATGCGTCCGACCGGGCCTGGTCTGGCGCGAGGATCTGGACCGCTATCCCTCGGCCGGGCCGGTCTGCGCGGACTGCGGCATCGTGGTGCCGCTGCCGCTGCTGACCACCGAGGCCCTGGCGGCGGCCCGGCGCGTGGTCCGGATGAGCCGGTACGCCACCGTATGACACCCGGCCGCCCCGGCCGGGAGCGCGCTCGTCGGAACCTTTGAGCACCGGACGACCGGCGAGCGCGCCGGAATCCCCTGAGACTGCCGTCGATCGCCGACGCACGCCGATGGCCGCGTCGGCGCGGGCCGCGTTGACAGGGTCCTGGTCAGCCCACCATGCTGAGCAGTCGCTTAGTGAGTGGTTGCCCGGGAGGCACGCATGGCAGAGCCCAGGATCTTCACCTCGCCCGATGAACTGCGGTCCGCGGTCGGCGAGGAACTCGGCTCCAGCGACTGGCTGGAGATCGACCAGAAGCGCATCGATCTGTTCGCCGACGCGACCGGCGACCACCAGTGGATCCATGTGGACCCGGAGCGGGCGGCCGCCGGTCCGTTCGGCACCACGATCGCGCACGGCTATCTGACGCTGTCCCTGCTGCCGTCGTTCACCCCGCAGCTGCTGCGGGTCGAGGGCGTGCGCATGGGCATCAACTACGGGGTCAACAAGGTCCGCTTTCCCTCCCCCGTCCCGGTCGGCTCCCGGCTGCGCGCCACCGGCCGCATCGTGGAGGTGGCCGAGGTCAAGGACGGTCTGCAGATGACGCTGACGGTGACCCTGGAGCGGGAGGGCGGCGACAAGCCGGTGTGCGTGGCGGAGTCCGTCGTCCGCTTCTACGGCTGACCGTCGCCGGCGCCCACCATGCGTAGCACCAGCCCGGCGTAGAGGTCGCCGACCTCGTCGGGGGTGCTGCGCCCGCCGGCGTTGAACCAGCGGGCGACGTCGATGCACAGGGACAGCACCGCGACCGAGGTGCCGCGGACGTCCGGAACGTCGAAGACGCCCGCCTTCACCCCGTCCTCGATGATCGAGCGCACCGCCCCGTCCGTGGCCTTGCGGACCGCGATGACCTCGGCATGGTGCTCCTCCGCGAGCGCGCCGAGCTCGTACTGCACCACGCGCGCGGTCGTGTGGTGCTCGGCGTGCCAGCGGACGAAGGAGCGGACGGCGTCGGCCAGCCGCTCGGCGGGATTGCCTTCGCTGTCCCGCGCCCGCTCCAGGATCGTCAGGGCCCGCTCATGGCCGACTTTGCTGATCTGGTAGAGCAGCTCTTCCTTGGTCTTGTAGTGGATGTAGAGCGCGGCCGGGCTCATTCCGGCGCGGCTGGCGATGTCCCGGGTGGTGGTGGCGTGGTAGCCACGCTCCGCGAAGGCGTGCACGGCGGCGCTCACCAGCCGCCGGGCGGCGTCGGGGGTGATGTCGCCCCAGGGCTCGGCCTTGCCTCCGGTGTTCTTCGGCTCCGCATCCATGGCGCACACCCTACACGGAGAGTGAGCAAGCGCTTAGGCCCGGTCCGGTGGATCTTCGCGCCTGTGACCTCAGCGGCTGCCGCCGCGGGGCCCGCGGCGTCTGGTGCGGGGTACCTCCCAGCGGTAGCCGGGGGCGCCGTGCCAGGCGTCGCGGGCCCCGCGAAGATCCGCCGGACAGGGCCCAGGGGGTGTCCGGGGCCGCGGCGGACGCTCAGCGGGCCGCCGCCGTCTCGGTGCCCACCCGGCCGGGGAACTCCGCGCCCAGCAGCCGCAGCAGCGGGGTCGCCTTCACGGCCGTCTCCTCGAACTCCTCGTCCGGGTCGGACAGCGCCACGATCGCCCCGCCCACCCCGTACCGGACCCGGTCCGGGGTCACCACCAGGGTGCGGATCACGATGCTCAGATCGCACGCCCCGGACAGCGAGAAGTAGCCGATGGCGCCGGAGTACACCCCGCGCGGCCCCGCCTCCAGATCGTCGATGATCTGCATGGTTCGGATCTTGGGCGCGCCGGTCATCGACCCGCCGGGGAAGGCGGCGCGCACGCTCTCGACCGCGGAGGTGGACGGCCGCAGTGTGGCGCGTACCGTGCTGACCAGCTGATGGACCGTCGCATAGGTCTCGACGTCGAATATCCTGGGCACCCGCACCGAGCCGATCTCCGCGGTCCGGCCGAGGTCGTTGCGCACCAGATCGACGATCATCAGGTTCTCGGAGCGGTCCTTCTCGCTGGTCGCGAGGTCCACCCGCACCAGTTCGTCCTCGGCCGGGGAGCCGCCGCGCGGCCGGGTGCCCTTGATCGGCTGCGACTCCACGGTGCCGTCCCGGAAGACCCGCAGAAAGCGCTCGGGCGAGGTGCTCAGCACGGACAGCGGGCCGAAGCGGAGCAGGGCGGCGAACGGCGCGGGGCTGAGCCGGCGCAGGTACTGGTACGCGGCCCACGGGTCCACCGGGCCGTCGGCCTCGGCCATGTTCGTCAGGCACACCTCATAGGTCTCCCCCGCGGTGATCAGCTCCTGGCAGGTGGCGATCATCTCCAGGTAGCGCTCGCGGTCATGGCGCAGCCGTACCTCGTCCGGGCCGGTGGTGAGCGGGGTGGGGCTGGGCTCCCGCCCGGCCAGCTCCGCAAGCCGGTCGGCGGTCCCGCGCAGCCATGCCCGGGCCTGCTCCTCGCCACCCCGCTGCTCGCCCTCCTCCGCCAGGGCGAGGAGGTAGGTGGTCGAGGTCTGGTGGTCGAACACCACGGCGCGGTCCGCGAAGACCATCGCGGCGTCGGGCTCCGGGGAGCGGTGGGTCCGCTCACCGCCGCATTCGGCCTTGAGCTCGTAGCCGAGGTACCCCGTCCAGCCGAGGGCGAAGTCGAAGGGCAGCGCGGGCAGTTGGACCCGGGCGCCGCGAAGGTCGCGCTCGATCCAGGTCAGGAACTCCTCGCGCAGCACCTCGCGGGAGCCGCCCGCGGTGACGGTGACCGTGCCCGCCCAGGTGTCGGCGGTGGCGACCCGGGCGAGCGGCCCGGAGGCGTCCCCCATCATCGAGAACCGTCCGCGCTCGCCCCCGGTGGCGCTGCTGTCCAGCCAGAAGGCGTGTCCGTCGGCGCGGAAGAGCCGGTCGAAGACCACCTCGTCGGACCAGCGGGTGGGCAGGGTCTCCACCAGCACCCGCAGCGACCGCGGGGTGGCGCGCGGGGCGGCGGTGGGCTCCGCGCCGCCGCGGAGGGAGGAGCGTGTGCCGCGCCGCCGCGCCGCCGGTTCCACTCCCTGCCGGGTCTGCCAGGACCGGGTGAGACCGGCGAAGTTGCCCAGCAGCAGCCGGCCGTGCTCGGTGCAGATGGACTCGGGGTGGAACTGCACGCCCCACAGGGGCCGTTCGCGGTGGGCGATCCCCATCAGCACACCGTCCTCGGTCCAGGCGGTGGCCCGCAGCTCCTCGGGCAGGTCGGTGACGGTGAGCGAGTGGTAGCGGACGACGTCGAAGGGGCTGGGCAGTCCGGTGAAGAGGCCGGTGCCGTCGTGGGTCACCCGGGACAGCCGGCCGTGCCGGGGCTCGGGAGCCCGGACCACCCGGGCGCCGCTCAGCAGGCCCACCCCCTGATGGCCCAGGCAGACGCCGAGCAGCGGCAGGGCGCCTTCGAGGACGATGTCGCGGCAGACGCCGAAGTCGGCCGCGCGCTCGGGGCTGCCGGGTCCGGGGGAGATGACGACGTTGTCGAAGTCCCGCAGCATCTCGGGCTTCCAGCCGGGGTCGTCGTGCCGGATCACCTCGGGCTCCCGGCCGCCCACCTCGGCCAGATAGTGGAACAGGTTGTAGGTGAACGAGTCGTAGTTGTCTACCAGCAGCGTGCGCATCGAAACCTCGAACCTATCGGAACTTAAGGATGACCGGCACGGTTCACCCCGCGCGGAGCAGCGAGGTGAACGCGTGGACCGTTTCGGCGGCCTGCTCGGGGTTCAGCCGGGGGTCACAGGGAGACCCGAACCGGGGGAACGCGGCGGTCCCGGCGTCCCCGGCCTCCGCGACGCACTCGGTGACCGGTTCCGGCGTCATCTCCAGGTGCAGCCCGCCGGGCCACTGACGGCGGTCCCGCAGGATCCGGTGGAACGCGGCCATCTCTTCGCGGATCGCCCACAGGGTTCTGGTCTTGTGACCGCTTCCGGAGCGGATCGTGTTGCCGTGCATGGGATCGCTCAGCCAGACCACCGGAATCCCGGTCTCCGCGACCGCCTCGACCAGCGGCGGCAGCAGCCGGCCGATCCGGTCCGCGCCCATGCGCACGATGAAGGCCAGTCGGCCGGGCCGGCGCTCGGGGTTGAGCAGCCGGGCCAGTTCCACCAGGTCCGCGGGGGTCGCGGAGGGCCCGACCTTGACGCCGACGGGGTTGCGGATCGAGGCGGCCAGCCGGATGTGCGGCCCCTCGGGGTCCCTGGTCCGCTCGCCGATCCAGCCGAAGTGGAGGGAGGAGGCGAAGCCGCCGCCGTCGGCGGCCGCCCGGACCAGGGGCAATTCATAGGGGAGCAGCAGCAGTTCATGGGAGGCGTGGATCCGCTCGGCGTCGTCGTGGGCCGTCTGTTCGTTCCGCATCGTGGACAGCACGGCGGCCGCGCGGTCGTAGGCGGTGAGCAGCCGGTCCGGGTCGGGGATCCGGGCGCGCGGGTCGGCGGCGGCGCCGTTGACCGCGTCTCCCCGGTAGACGGGTAACCGGCTCCCGTCGGCGAGCACGTCGTACGGCGCCGATCTGGGCTTGGCGTACTGGCCCGCGATCCGGCCCATCGTCACCACCGGAAGGCCGAGACCGGTGCGGATCACCGTGGACAGCTCGCGCAACTGCCCCAGTTTGCGCCGCACCACCCGCGGCGCGGCGTCGGCGAACAGCTCGGCGCAGTCCCCGCCCTGGAGGACGGCGGCCTCGCCGCGCTGCACCGCGGCCATCCGCCGGGTGAGCTGCTCGCTCTCCTCCGGGGGGATCAGCGCGGGGCGGCCGCTCAGGGCGTGCCGGATCTCTTCGAGCCGGTCCGGGTCGGGCCACGGCGGCTGCTGAGCGGTCACCTTCTCCGCGGTCGGGCCGGGAGCGGTCATGGAAGGAAGCCTCCACTGGTCGAGCCGGACACATCCTGCTGAAGCGCCGAGGCGGCGCGGGACACCCGTGGGGACCCCCGAACCGGCGGGCCGGACGGGTCGGCGGAACCGAGGAAACAGACGCATCCGCTCCCGGTCGCAAAACCGCGACCAGCGGAGATAGAAATGGTGGATATACGTCCGTCACTCCTTCGAGTGAATTTCTCCATCACTCGGAAGGGATTACCAGCGGTTACTGCCGGAATTTCCGGTTCAGAGCCCCCGTTGCGCAGCCGACGACACGGTCGATTCAACGCGACAGGGAGCTTAGCAATGGGGTGTAACCGTAAGCGACAGTTCCGCCGACATTTCGGAACGTGACGAAGGTCACATGCGTAAGACTTGCACTCGGACTCGCCTTCTATAGTGTTTTCGACCTGCGCTTATCCGGCGGGGGCACTGCAACGGATGGCGTAGAACTCACATGAGACTTACGGGGGTAAGTGAATGTCTCTTCGATCGCATCGTCTCCGAGCGCCGGCTTCCGGAGACCGCCCTTAACGCCCTGCCTCCTGGTAGTGGTTCTCTCGGTATTTTCCCAGGTCAGACCGGCTTTTATGGCCGTGTGAGCAATTGCTGACCGCTGGGCCGCCGACCCTTCGACAGCCATCCGCAAACGGCAGGACAAAGCCATGACCGCCTTATGGCGGCCTGGCCGCACAGCGACGCGCCCATTCTCATCCGAGCCGCAAGCCGGCGTTGGAGAAATACGTCATGCACTTAAGCACGAAGACCTCCCAGCCCGATACGAGAGCGCCCCGCAAACGCGTCATCCTCGCCGAACCCCGTGGTTTCTGCGCGGGCGTCCGCCGCGCCATTGCCATGGTCGAGCGGGCGCTCGAGGTATACGGGCCGCCTATTTATGTTCGAAAACAGATCGTCCACAACCACTACGTCGTCGGCCTCCTGGAGCGCAAGGGCGCACGCTTTGTGGAATCGGAATACGACGTTCCCGAAGGGGCCGTGTGCCTCTTTTCCGCACACGGTGTCGCGCCCGCCGTCCGCACCGCCGCGTCCACAAGGGATCTGCAGGTCATCGACGCCACCTGCCCTCTGGTGGCCAAGGTGCACCAGCAGGCGCGCCGGGTGGTCAGGGACGGCCGGGTACTGCTGCTCGTGGGGCATGCGGAACACGAGGAAACGGAAGGGACTCGCGGGGAGGCCCCGCGGGAAACCCTGGTCGTGGAAACCGTCGAGGACGTCGAACGGCTGGACCTGCCCCGGGACACCCCGGTGGCCTATCTGACCCAGACCACCCTGTCGGTGGACGAGACCGCCGGCATCGTCCGCGCCCTCACCGAGCGGTTCGACGACATCGCCGGCCCCGGGACCGACACCATCTGCTACGCCAGCCAGAACCGGCAGAACGGCATCAAGTCCCTCGCCCAGCAGGCGGATCTGGTGCTGGTGGTGGGCTCGGAGAACTCCAGCAACTCCCAGCGGATGGTCGATGTCGCCCGCGACGCCGGAACCCCCGCCCAGCTGGTCCCGGACGTCTCCCGGCTGGACAGCGGCTGGCTGGAGGGCGTGACCACCGTCGGCGTCAGCTCCGGCGCCAGCGTCCCGGACGCTCTCGTCCACCAACTCCTCGACCGGCTGGCCGAGTTCGGCCATGACCAGGTCGACATCGAGTCCACGGCCGTCGAGGACGTGGTCTTCTCCATGCCCCTGGCGCTCACCGACGGCATCCGGTCCGACGACCGGGAACGGCTCGACGACGCCTGGTCGAAGGTCCCATCGGACG
>NZ_JAAAYH010000195.1:0-16340 GCF_018035285.1 Streptomyces sp. MK37H
CCGACCGTGGCGAGGAAGGACCGCCCGCGGCGAGAAAGGGGGAAGACCCTCACATGAGCGCACCCGACGCCCCCATCGGGCGCGTCGACCACGACCGCCTCACCCGTCTCCTCGGCGATCCGGGCTGTGCCTGGCTGCTGGACCGGATACGCCGCCGCATGGCACGCGCCGAGCCACTCACCGGCCCGGTCACCCTGGCCGCGCCCACTGACGGCGAGCGGGCCGCCGCCGAGCGCCTGCTGGGCCGAGCCCCCGGCGGCGGGCGCTCGCTGAGTATCCGGCTCGACGCCGTCGACACCATCCTGCGCCGTTCCGGCGTCAGCCCCGACGGCCTCGCCACCGCCGTCATCGCCCTCACCGGACCCGTCACCCTCCTCAGCGACGTACGCCGGCGGGAAGCGGACGCCTGGCACGACGCGTACACCCCGCTCACCGATTTGTGCTCCGAGCGGCCCGAACTGACCGACTGGGGCGAGCACATACGCGTGAGCGGCCTCGTCCGCCGCCTCGCACGCGGCCCGGAGACCACCCGGGCCCTGCTCGCCTCCACCGCGACGGCGCTGCGGAGCCTGCCCACGGATCCGGCCGTCTCCCTCCCGGCCTTCGCCGCCCGCACCCTCGGCGATGCCCACGCCCTCGACGACGGCACGCCGCTCGCCACCCTCGTCCACTCCGGCATTCGCGCCCTGACCGGCTTCCCCGACGGCACCGGAGCCGAGTGGCGCCGCGAAGCATGGGCCTCCGCGGGACTCCTCAAGGACGCCCTGTCCTCCACCGTCCTGACCCTTGGCCTACGCGGCACACCCGCGCTCGACTGGGCCACCGGCGCCGGGGAACCCGCCGTGCTCACCCTGCGCCAGCTCACCCGCACCCCTCCCCGCGAGGCGCCCCCGGTGGCGCACATCTGCGAGAACCCGACCGTGCTCGCCACCGCGGCCGACGCCTACGGCCCCGCCTGCCCACCCCTGATCTGTCTCCAGGGCCAGCCCTCGGCCGCCGCCCTCACCCTCCTGCGCCACCTGCACTCCCACCGGACGAAGCTGCTCTACCACGGCGACTTCGACTGGGGCGGCATACGCATCGCCGCCGCCTTGCTCCGGCGCGTCCCCTGGCACCCCTGGCGCTACACCACCGTCGACTACCGCGCCGCCGCCGGCAGAAGCCCCATGGCACCATCCCTGACGGGCATACCTGCCACCGCTCCTTGGGACCCGGACCTGCGGGCCGCCCTCAGCGAACTCGGCGTACGTGTCGAGGAGGAAACCGTCCTCGACGATCTCCTGACCGACCTCGCACCCTGACAACACACGGGATCGCGTGGAGTAGGCGTAGCAGCATAAGGAGCATGTCCGAGCCCACCCAGAAGTACTCGATCACGATGCCACGGGACATCGCCGAAGCCGCTCGCGCTCGCAGCGGGCCGTCCGGCCTGTCCGCATACGTCGCCGCGGCCGTGGCCCGCCAGATCGAGCGCGACAAACTCAACGAGCTCATCACGGTCGCCGAGGCCGAACACGGACCGATCACCGACGAGGAGGTCCAAGCGCTCCGGGACCAACTCCAGCAGGCTCGTAGGCAGCAAGCGCCCAACGGAGCGAACACGGCATGACGCGATCACCCGCCGCCGTACGCGGCGGCACCCTGGTCCTCGACAGCGAGGGGACTCGCCAAGGCCGCACTGCGGGACCGCATGGCCACCGGCTGGCTCGCCCTGGCCCGGCGCCGACGACCTCCGGTGATCACCAGCGCCGCCACTCTCGTGGAAGTCGTCCACCCCCGGATCAACCGGCCGGCGCTGGAATGGACCCTCTCCCGTATCGTCGTCGAGCCGGTCACCGACGCCGTGGCCCGCCATGCCGCCGCCCTCCTGGCCGACACCGGCCTGCACGGCCACAAGTACGCCATCGACGCCATGCTCAGCGCCACCGCTCTCGCTGCCCCCGGGCCCGCCACAGTGCTCACCTCC
The DNA here is from genome assembly GCF_018035285.1 of Streptomyces sp. MK37H. NCBI lineage: Bacteria > Bacillati > Actinomycetota > Actinomycetes > Kitasatosporales > Streptomycetaceae > Streptomyces > Streptomyces sp. MK37H. The sequence continues at coordinate 1,967 of NZ_JAAAYH010000195.1, forward strand.
GACCCCGAGGACATCACGGCACTGTGCGGCGGACACGTCACCGTCATCAAGATCTGACGGCGCGCTCCCCGCACCTGCCGGACGTGCACCGCACGCATGGGGGCCCGTGCGGCGCCCCCCGTAGGCCGAAGCGCCGATCGTCTACTTGCCCGCCCGATGCACCGGGACGACCGTCTGGATCACTAGCTCACCCGCACCGGCCCATGATTCCGCTCGTCCCCATGTACTGGGCCCTTCGCCGGAGGCACCCAAGGAACGGGAAAGAACGCTATGGTTTCGCCGCGTTCGTCCATCCCGGGTGCCAGCACTTCGGTGCGGGCGCCCGATTTTTTATTCCATGGGTCCATCTCATGGGTGACGACCACCAGTCCGTCAAGCACATGCTCCGGGACCGCCACCGTGGGGTCACTTCTCCGCGGGGCCCGCTCATCGTCGCCCAACTGACGACCCGTTGGTCGGTCACCCCGCGCGGCAGCGGACCGAGGAAGACCGTAAGGGCCCGGCTGCGCCTCCGGTGAAGGACGCGTAACCGCCACCGGTCGGCCATTTTCGGGTCCATGCCCATCGGTTTCCCGCAATGGACGCGCTCGTTGTCAGTCCCGGGGACTAACCTCGTGCGCTCCGTGTGGGCGTGAGCCCATGCGGCCCGACCACACCACGGAAGCCCAGGGGGGAAGCACCGTGACCACCACGTCCAACGACCGGACCGGATACCGGATCTCCATCGTCGACGAGGACCCGTTACGCGCCCGCAAGGAGGCGCGCGAACTCCTCGCCGAGATCGCCGACGCCGATCCGGACGCGGCCCTGGACGTCCCCCGGCAGCGCACGCCCGAGTACCCGAAGCCCGGGGGCATGGACAAGGGCGGGCTGTCCGTCGACACGGTCGGGGTGTTGATCAGCGCCGGCTCGCTGGTCGCGGCCGCAGTGCAGATCTGGCTGGCCCGCGTACCGCAGCGGACGATCGTCGCCAGGCGGCCCGACGGCGCGACCCTCCAGATCACGGGCAAGGAGGCGCGCGAGGACGACGAGCGGATCGAGCGGTTCCTCGCGGGTGGCGGCGAGCCCGCCGACGGCCACGAGGGTGACGGCGACGCGACGACGGCGGCGGGCTGAGCGCGCATGACCGACAACGACCGGTACGCCATGCTCGTCGGCGTCTCCACGTACGACAGCGACGCCTACCCCGATCTCCCGCCCGTCCGCGCCGACCTGCATTACATGCGGGCGGTGCTGGAGAACACCGAGATCGGCATGTACAACGACTGCGCGATGGTCGCCGAGCCGACCCGCGCCGAGATGCTGCACTCCGTGGAGACGTTCCTGGAGGAGCGGCAGCCGAGTGAGACGGCCCTGCTGTACTTCAGCGGGCACGGCGAGTTCTGCGAGGACGACAACCAGCTGTACTTCCTCACCCGGGACGCGGACCCCGACGACCTGCCGGGGACCGCGGTACCGGCCGAGTTCCTGGAGCGGATGCTCCAGTCCTGCCGTGCCGCGTCCAAGCTCGTGCTGCTGGACTGCTGCTCCAGCGGGTCCGTCGTCCAGGGCTGGACCGCCAAGGGCGCCCCGGGAGACGCCGACGAGCGGCCCGTGCCCAGCACCCTGCTGCGCCCAACGGGTGTGTACTTCATCACCGCGTCCGACGCGCTGCAGTCCGCCTCCGCGATGGCACCACCCGGCTCCACGCTCGGCACGTCCCGGTTCACCGGTGAGATCGTGGAGGGCCTGCGGAACGGGCGCGTCAAGGGCGGCGGATGGATCACTCCGGACGATCTGTTCGACTACCTGACGGCGCAGATGGCGCGCAACGGCGTGCCGGAGGAGCAGCGCCCCACCAAGTCCACGATCCGGGCCACCCGAAGCCTGCCCTTCGCTCGGTCGGTGGCGCGCCCCGTCCACCTCCCGACGCTGCCGCGTGACGCGACGGAGGCGGCACAGCCGTCCCCCGCCCTGCTGAAGGCCCGGGAACTGGCGACGCTGGACGCGCGGGACGGGGTGGACTGGCAGCGGCTGTTGCACTACTACGTGCGGTGCCTCACCGCCGAGGCGGCGGCCGGGATGCTGCCCGACCGCGACAGCGGGCGGGATTCCGGGTACTTCCTGCTGGGCAGGGGCGAGGAGGTCATCCAGTCGGGCCGGGGTTCGACCTTTCGGGCTCCCGGGCAACTGCCCAGGCCGCAGGCCCGGCCGGGCAAGGGTGACGGCGACGCGGGAACGCAGCAGGAGTACTGGTACGGCTATCCGGCCGTCACGCTCCCCGTACGCGAGGGAGGCGGCCGGGGACGCCGTACGCCCGTGACGATCGCGCCGCTGTTGATCCAGCAGATGGAACTCGCGCCGGACGAGAACGGCCACGACGTACTCCGCCCGACCGGGGTGTCGTCCCTGCACACCGGTGTCGTCTCGGAACTGCTGGACGCCGACGACGCGGCCGACCTCGTCGCAGGCTGGCAGCCGACCTGGCAGGAGGGAAACGACACGCAGATGCTGCGGGCCGTGCGGCAGTTGCTGGAGGAGCTGAAGCTGCCGGAGCTGGAACCGCTCGATCCGTCCGAGCTCAGCGAACGGACGGTGATGCAGGCCCTGCGACCCGGCGCGCACAACGCGGCCGTCCTGCTGGTGCCGTCCGGCGTAGAGGCGAACGCGACGCAGGGTCTGCTGGACAACCTGCTGCAGATGTCGGCACGGACCGGCCAGATCCCCGGCACCGCGCTGGACGCGCTGCTGAGCGGCGGTGCGGCGGACGCGGGGACGGGATCCTCGGCCGTATTGGTGGCACCGGGGCCGTGCAACGAGAGTCAGGAGTTGGTGGTCTCCTCGGCGATGACACGGGCGCTGACGGTGGCCACGGGGCCGCCCGGCACGGGCAAGAGCGAAGTGGTCACGGCCACCGTCACCACCTGTGTCGCCGCCGGACAGTCCGTCCTGGTCGCGTCCACGAACAACGAGGCGGTGGACGTCGTCGCCGAGCGCTGCGACGCCATCGCGCCGGGGCTCATGATGCGGACGGGCAACGCGAAGGCACTGGGGAAGGAAGCGGAGAAGCTGGAGCGGCTGCTCGGCGAGCCCATGCAGGCCCCGCGGCGGGGTTCGGCGACCGTGAGCGGGGAACTGCGCAACACCCGTGCGCGGGCCGCCGGGCAACGGGAGGAGGCGGAACGCCGTGTTGGCGAGGAGGTGCGGCTGCTGGATCTGTTCCGGGAACGGGAGGAACGGGCGGCCGCGCTGGAGCTGCCGCTGACGCTGCTTGAGTCTGTGTGGGCGGCAACGGCGGCCGGGGACGGTACAGCCGCGCTGGGCCGCTGGGAGAGCAGGGCCCGGAAGGCGGCCGGAGCCCGCCGGTGGCTGCTCGGCGGGTGGCGCAGGGCGCGGGCACTGGCCACGCTGGTCGCTGCGGCCGGCTCGGCGGAGGGCGACGGACCGTCGTGGCCAGGGTGGGCGAACGAGCAGCCCGTGCCGCCGGAGCTGCTGGAGGCCCTGGCGGACGCCGTGGCCGTGGAGCGCCGGCTGCGGGAGCTCGTACCCGGGCACACCGACTGGGACGAGGATGAGTTGAGGCAGGTGCGGCTGGAGACGGCGGGCGTCCTGTCGGAGCTGTCCGCGGAACTGTCCCGGGCCGTCTCAGCGGAGGCACTGTCGCGGGCACAAGGGCTGATGGGGCAGCGGCTCCAGGCCCTGCGGGGTCGTCGGGGTTTCCGGAAGAGCCAGCAGAACCTGATGGCGCACCTCAAGGGATGGGCGATCAGCACTCACTCGGTGCGGCAGCTCGAACTCGCCCCGAAGCTGTTCGACCTCGTCGTCATCGACGAGGCCAGCCAGTGCTCGATACCGTCGGTGTTGCCGCTGCTCTTCCGGGCCCGGCGGGCACTGATCATCGGTGACCCGATGCAGCTGGGCCACATCGCCGACATCGCACCGCAGCAGGAGCGGCAGGCGAGGGTCCGGGCCGGGCTGAGCGCGGCGCAGCTGGAGGACCACCGGCTCGCGTACCACGTGCACTCCGCGTACCACGCGGCCGCGCAGCACGGTGACACCGCCCTGCTGCTCGACGAGCACTACCGGTGCCACCCGGAGATCGCCGATGTCGTCAACGGCTACTGCTACGCGGGGCAGTTGCAGGTGCTCACCGACGTACGGCGGCAGGTTCCGGCACTCGACCCGGTGGGGGCGGCCGATCCGGCACCGGTGCTCGGCTGGGTGGACGTGCCGGGCGGCGAGTCGGCGCGGGGCGGTGACGGACAGTCCTGGCGCAACGACGCCGAGGCCGGGGTCGTACGGCGGGTGGTGGACGAACTGCTCGCGCGGCTGCCGCAGGACGCGACGGTGGGCGTGGTGACGCCGTTCCGGGCGCAGAAGCAGGCGCTGGCGCGGGTGTGGCGCGACGACGACCGGGTGCGGGTGGGGACGGTGCACGCGTTCCAGGGCGGACAGCGCGATGTGATGGTGCTCAGCCCGGTGGCCACGCTCAACACCCCGCCGAGGACGACCCACTGGGTGGCAAGCCAGGTCAATCTGTGGAACGTGGCGATCACACGGGCCAAGTCGCAGCTGATCACGGTGGGCAGCCACGCCTTCTGGCAGGGGCAGAGCGGTCTTCCCGCGATGCTCGCCGGGCGCTCCGCGCTGCTGGGGGCGGGGGCCGGTGATGACCACGGACCGGGCGCCGGGCATGTCATCGACGCGGGGCAGGGCCCGGCCGGTTCAGCATCCGCGTTCCGCGAGGAGCTCGCCGACCGGCTTCAGCAGTACCTCGGCGAGCACGGCATCACCGATCTGGAGCGCGCGGCAGTCGTCGGCGGACATGCGGTGGATCTGGTGTACACGGTGGACGGGGAGAACACGGCGGTACTGATCGACGCGGGCCCGCCGCCCGGCCGGGACCTGGCGAGGCACCTGCGGCTGACGCATGCCCGCGGTGATCTGCTCACCGGGCTGCCGTCCGGTGGCCACGGGGCGAAGGCGTGCGAGGTGGGCCGGACGGTGCGGGTGCCGGCATGGCGGATCCTGGCGGGCGAGGAGATGCTGGCACCGCTGTTCGCCTGAGCCCGCTCACGCCCGGGCCGGAAGGGCGCAAGGCGGTCAGCCCTGGGAGGGCACCGGACGACGTACGTCATGTGCCGGATGTTCCATGTGCTGGATGTTCCCGGCCCGCAGCCAGTCCAGGGTCTGGCCCGTACCGCTACCCGTCGTGAGGGGGCGTTGGCACAGTCGCGCGGCCAGGTCTCCCAGCGCCGGCAGACTCTCCCCTGAACTCAGGTAGATCGCGGACCCGGCGGGCACCCGCCCGGATGCTCGCCGTACGGTCGGGGCCGCCGTTCAGTACCTTGCACAGCACAGACCCGGTTTCACAGACCGTGCTGGTCAAGGAGTCGCATCAGGTTGCGTTTGCGCTTCTGGCCGGTGCGCAGGGCGGTGAGGTACGTGGTGAACTCGTCCTGGGTACCGAGGCGTCGGTGGCAGTCGCGGATGCTCAGCAGCAGACTGGTCAGCCGCTCGTAGACCGCGTTCCCCGTCTCCTTCGTCAGGGGTTCGGCCAGGCGCAGGTAGACGCGGAGCGCGTCGGCGGGACGGGTGGGGCGGGCCTGGTCGGCGAGGGTGAGCCACTGATGGTCGTCGGCGCCGGTGTCGGTGGCGGCCTGCCAGGCGGCGTCGATGTCCTTGTCATCGAGCAGGGCGTCGATCAGGACAGGGCCGCCGTACCAACCCTGTTGCCGCCGTTCAGCTTCGGCACGCAGCAGGGCCAGCGCCCGCTCGCGCTCGGCCGGCCAGCGGTCCGCGGCCCGGGCGGCGGCTCGCAGCTGCTGGTACGTAAGCAGGGTGCGGCGGGCGCCGAAGTGGTCACGGCGGACGGTGAAGGCATCCGGCAGTCGATCCATCTGGGTGTAGCGGTCGCAGAGGTAGTCGACGAGGGCGGTGTCGACGGCGGCGAGGTCCCGGGCGTCCTGAATGCCGCGTTCCGCCCAACGCAGGGCCTCGTCGGGGCGCCGGGCGGTGTCCAGCTCGTGGGCGATGGCCAGGTGCGTGTGGCCGTTCGGGGAGAGGTCGGCCGCATACACGGCGATCACCGCGTCGACGTCGCCTCCCGCCTTGGCCAGACGCTCCATCAGGTACTTCTCCGCCCAGCCGCGGCGGTTGCCGCGCCACGCCTCGACGGCCAGCTTCCGCAGGTCGGCCATCCCCTCTTCGCCGAGGATTTCCTGGTAGTCGAGCGGGTCGATGTCCGTGAGGCCGTCGTCCCCGTCGCCGAGCGCATGGCCGACCAGCCAGCGCGCGAGTTCCCCGGGGTCGGGGCGGGCCGCACGGCACGCTTCGAGGTGGGCCTCGGCGAGGTCTGTGCCGACCTGCCCGAGCCATCCGTCCGAGTCGTCGACGCTCTCCACCGCGTCGGCCAGCAGCCGCATCGCCTCCCGCGCCAGGGTGACCGCGTCGTCGGCCCGGCCCGAACCGGTGAGCGCGCCGATCTCGGACACCGCCTGCCCGGCCTGGTCGGCGTAGGCGCGGGCATCGGCGTACTCGACGTACCCGTACTGCGCGAACGGGCCGATGTCGAGCAGATCGCGGATACGGGCACGGACAGCGGAGAGATCCCCGCGAGCACTCGCGGCCCGAAGCTCCAGGCGGCGCCGTAACTGCCGGTCCTCGCCGACCTGTTCCCGCACCAGAGCGAGCAACTCGTCCTTGGACAGGCCGGACAGCCACCCGTCCAGGTCCTGCGCACGGTCCCGGGCCGCCTTCCGCTGCCGCGGCAGGCTCTCCCGCTGGGCGAGCACTGTCAGGCCGAGGGCGACCAGATGCTTGCAGAAGTTGCCCTCCATGCCGTACGGGCAGTCACACTCTCCGGACAGCCCGCCGGGCCCGTCCAGCGTCAGCTCCACCTCGTACCGCTCCGTGCCGTGGACGCTTGCGGTGACCCAGCCGTCACCGACCTCGACCCCGGATAATGCGTCCAGATAGCCGAGCCCACGCTCGTAAGAACGGGGGCCGGCCAGCAGCTTGAGGTTCTCCTCAGTGAGGCCTTGCATGATTCTTTCCCTCTGCTGTCGTTTGTGCATGTGATGCCTCGCCAGCCCCGTAACTCCAGTCCGGTTTCCAGATCTTGCCGCGGCCCCGGCTGGTCAGGGATGCGGCCACCGATTGATCTCCGGGGTTGTGCGGACTCCTGGGGACCGTGCGGTAGCGACGGGCCATAGGGTAGAGCCAGCCCGGCGGCGGGCGATGGTCGATCGGGTCATGGCCCGCGTGGACGGAATCAGCCGACGCCCCGTTCACGGGGAGCGACCAGCCCCCTCCGAGCAGGCGACCTGCGTCGATGCCGTGCCACGGCCGTCGGCGTGGCTACAAGGGCTCGCCCACCGGTCCCCGGTGGGCGGCCACGCCGTCACCCCGGCCCACGGGTGCCTCGAGCAGATGCCGCATTGACTCCGCGGCGCGGACGGCCGCGTCGGCGCAGCAATTGTTGAACAGGGCGTGGACCTCGTCCGCCTGTTCCGCCATGCCGCGGAGGCGGGGGACCCACTCCGCCAGTTCCTCCGGCGAGTAGGTGTGGCGGAACCGCTCCTCCTTGGTGCCCGTACCCCAGGCGTCGTTGCGGCCGTGGAAGCGGGCCACCGCGAGGCGGGGCGAGGTGATCGGGGTGACCGGGGGTATGGAGGTGGACAGCTTCTGGGTCATGTCTACGGCCACGGCGGACACGCCCCACTCCCTCAGCGCCGCCTCGGTCTTGGCGCGCTCGTCCTCTTGCCACCAGGCGGGGTGTCGGAATTCCACGGCGACGGGCCAGCCTGCCGTGCGCTGCGCGCATTGGGCGAGGAACGCCTTTGCCTGTGCGTCGCCTGGGGTGAACCAAGGTGGGAATTGGAAGAGCAGGGTGCCGAGCCGTCCTGACCTCTTCAGGGGTTCCAGAGCTCCGCTGAAGCGCTGCCATACCTCGTCGAGCAGGGCCGGATCGATTTCTGCGGGCCTCGGGCGTCCGCCCCGTCGTCCGGGCAGTGCGTCGCGCAGATCGGTGGGCAGGGAGTTCGGGGTCGTCGGGTGGCCGGTGAGGAGGGAGAACGCCTTGACGTCGAAGCGGAATCCATCCGGGGTGCGCTCGGTCCACAGGGTGCTGTTGCGGGTGCTGGGCAGGCAGTAGTACGTGGCGTCGGCCTCCACCACCGGGAACTGGGCGGCGTAGTGCCGCAGTCTTCCCTCCGCGTCGCGCAGCCCCGGTGGGTACCAGCCGCTGGACACCAGCGCGCGGTCCGTCCATGAACACGTGCCGACCAGAATCTTGCCCATGCCCTGCCGACTACCCCGGCTGGGGATGGGTGCCACTGACGGGCCGTCGGATGGAGGGTTGGGCACGATTGTCGGTCAACTGCTTCTGACATCGGGGGAGTTGTCGTCTCTACTGGGAGCCGACGCCTGGTGCGCCTCGCCGGGACTCCATTTCGGGTGTGTGACTCCCGGCTCTACGTTTCGGGGGCTCCCCCTCGGGGGAACCCCCAGTTTGGGAGCGCTCCCACCGCTCTCCCACTCCCCCTAGGACGATGGAGGAAGATCGCGAATGATTTGTCATGAACGCGGCAATTCCTTACGTTGGGCATCTCGCGCCCTCGGCCTGCTGGCCGCCGCGCTGCTGTGCCTGATCCCTTGGTCCACCACCGCGAGCGCCCATGGATCTGTCGTCGACCCCGCGTCCCGCAACTACGGCTGCTGGCTGCGCTGGGGAGACGACTTCCAGAACCCCGAGATGGCGCAGTTGGACCCCATGTGCTGGCAGGCGTGGCAGGACAACCCGAACGCCATGTGGAACTGGAACGGGCTGTACCGCAACGGCTCCGCCGGAAACTTCCCGGCGGTGATCCCCGACGGTCAGCTGTGCAGTGGTGGTCACACCGAAAGTGGCCGCTACAACTCGCTGGACACGCCGGGCGCCTGGCAGACGACGAAGATCGGCGGCAAGTTCACCGTCAAGCTGTACGACCAGGCCAGCCACGGTGCGGACTACTTCAAGGTGTATGTGTCCCGCCAGGGCTACGACCCCACCACCCAGCCGCTCAAGTGGAGTGATCTGCAGCTGGTCGCCACGACCGGCAAGTACGCCCCCAGCCAGAACTACTCGATCGACGTCAGCACCTCCGGCTACACCGGCCGCCACGTCGTCTACACGATCTGGCAGGCCTCGCACATGGACCAGACGTACTTCCTGTGCAGTGACGTGAACTTCGGCTGAGCGCACCCCGCAAGTCAGGCACCCGCACCACGGCCCCGCCGGATGCTGCCCCTCCGGCGGGGTTACTTCGTATGGGGCAACTGCCGTGCGACGTAGTTCATGTGCTGGAGATGGCCGACCTGGATCCACTTCTCGGCGTTGCCCGAGCCGGCCGAGCCGTCGCCGTAGGCGCAGGTGTGCAGCCAGCGTTCACCCGCGCTGGAGGTGGTGTCTTCGATGCCGCGGAAGGCGTCGTACGTCACTATGCGCCGGGCCATGGCACGAACGCGGTCGGCACGGTCGGGGCCTCTGAGGGGCGCCCGGGCGATGAGGAAGTCGTACGGTGCGGTGTAGCGAAGCAGGCCGTAAGGAGGGCCGCAGGGGCGGGCGGAGATGTTCGCGCTGTGCGCGTGTTCCACGGAGTAGTCGCCGTAGAGCAGCGGACCGGGGAATTCCGGGCGGACGGCGCGGACCGTTTGGTGCATCTGCCAGTCGTGGCGTTCTGCGATGCGTGTCGGTTGTTCCTTCAGGTGATCCTGGTCGCGGGGGAAGGCCCCCGCGGCGAGGACGACTGTGCGCCAGGAGACGAGTGCACCGAAAGCATCCAGGGCGACGAGGGCCAGTTTGGTCGCTTTGGTGGCGTCCGTGACCATGCCGACGTCCAGAATGAGGTCGAGCTGGGATGGGGGAAGGCAGAGTCGGGCGATCAGGGTCAGCAGGTCCATGGGGCTCGGTTCGTCTCGCGCGGCGTCCAGCAATACGCGTATGCCGATGCCTCGTCCGCTGAGGAACGCGAGATCGGCGGCGTAGCGCTGGAGGGTCGGGGCTCGTTCCGGGCCGGTGACCAGGCGTAGCTCGCTTCTGGTCGCCACGTGCCACAAGCCGATGGCAGACGCCTCGACGTGCCGCTCGATATGGACGGGGTCCACCCAGCCGGGGAGCCCGTCCATCGCCCGGATCAGGTTGTCCATGCGTGTGGTGAACCAACGGCCCAGTTCCGGCGAGTCGGTGTCCGGGTCCGTCTCGGGGCGCGCCCCTCTGGTGCGCTCCGGCCCGACGCGGGGGACAACCGTCCACAGCGGCGCGACGCGTCGTCGTACGTCCGCGTCCAGGCTCGCGTAGGCGTCCCATGCGCTCCGGCGCGTCGGCAGTACGGGTACATAGATCGGCTCGACCATCGCGGATCCCCCCTTGGCCCCGCTGAATCGCTCCTGGTTGAAGCGTGAAGAGGGATGCCTGGCGGCGAAAGAGGGCAATTCCGGCCAGTGAACGCCGATGACGCATGGGGTGATCGGCGCCGGAGATTCTGGTGAGGTGCCTGATTTCCGGTACGGCAGTTCTTCGCATGCGGGTGGCCGAAATGGAGTCGGTGTAACGAGCTCTCCACGCCGAAATCATTGCTCTCCGTGACCATCCTGCCTACAATCCGTTGTCATCCTGTGCTGTCACGGCGTCAGGCAGGAAGGCTGACAGGGAGGCGAAGATGGCTCGCAGTTCATGGGATGCGGATCCGTCCGCATCGTTCGTGCGCCGGTTAGGCAAGTCACCGAGCGATCTCGGAACCACCAATGATTACAACGATTGCCCCGATATCTGGCAGCTCGACAACGGTGATATCGCGGTGATCGGGCGCGACCTCACCGACGCCTACCGGTCGCGCCTCCCGGGAGAGGTACGCATCGCCGCGGATGAGCGGCTGGTCGTCATTCCCGCGATTACCCTCAGTGCGGCGAAGCCGGAGATTCCGGATGCTTAGCGTCGATCTTCCCAGGCTCGATACGTCACCGGGTGAGCGGCTGTCACGGGACGCCTACGGGGCCGACTTCCAGCGGCGCATGCAGGCCCTCGATGGGCGTGACTCCTGGAAACTGGAGAGGCAACAGCATTTTCAGGAGCCCGGGAACAATAGCTGGAAGGCGTTCTCCCAGGGTGACTGGCGCGGTGCCTTGGAGCTGATCGAGAAACGGCGCGATGAGCTCATGGCGTTCATGAGCGAGGCGGCGAAGCGCAACTTCAGCCTCTATCGGGTGCGGGTCGTGGAGGAGCCTCTCACTCCGTATCTCCAGTGGGAGCTGCATATGTTGCGGCTGCGGGCGGAGTGCGGTGAGCGGATCAGGGTGGTCGGGCCTGAGCAGATCAGAGGGTTCGAGGAAGACGGTCCGCTTCCGGAGCTGGTGTCGCTGGGTGGGCTGACCTTGTACAAGGTCATCTACGACAGCCGGGCGATGAGCGACGGAGCGCTGCGATTCGTTGATCCGGATGTACTGAGCCCATGGGAGGATTTCATCAAGGGGCTTTTTGCCGCCGGGGAAGAGATGGCGTCCTACTTCGAACGCGAAGTGGCACCTCTGCCGCCTCCGACGCCCGTGGAGTAGACGATCAACGAGGACAGAAGGCGGGAAGGCCACCAGGAGGAATCTCCGCAATCCCCGCAGCCCCAGGGCCCACATGGCACGCAGTCGCGGCTGTCGGGGTCCGCGGGGGATGTGGTGCAGGCCCGCGATGTGAGTGGCGGGGTGCACTTCCATGGGATGGGTCGGCACGGTGCAGACGGTGATACTCCGCGGCCACGGCAGCTTCCTGGAGACATACGCGGATTCGTCAACCGGACCAGTGAGTTGGAGCGGCTCAACGCGATTCTGACCGGAGACGGCGGGGAGCCGCTCGTCGTCTCCATTTGTGTGATCGCGGGGACGGCGGGTGCGGGTAAGACCTCGCTGGCGCTGCGCTGGGCGCATCAGGCCCAATCCCACTTTCCCGACGGGCAGTTGTATGTGAATCTGCGCGGCTATGACCCGGGGGCGCCCGTCACCGCTCCCGAGGTGCTGCACCGCTTTCTGCTGGCGCTCGGGGTGTCGGCGGCGGCGGTTCCGGCCGATCCGGAGGCCAGTGCGGCGCTGTACCGTTCGCTGCTGGCCGGGCGGCGAATGCTGATCGTGCTCGACAACGCCGCCTCCGTGAGTCAGGTGCGCCCGCTGCTGCCGGGCACGGCTGGATGTCTGGTGCTCGTCACCAGTCGCAGCCGGCTGTCGGGGCTGGCCGTTCGGGACGGGGCCCATCGGCTGACACTGGGCACGCTGGCCGAGCCGGAGGCCGTAGCCCTGCTGCGTACCGTGACCGCCGGCTATCGGCCCGAGGACGACGCGGAGAAGCTGGCCGAACTGGCGCGCCTGTGTGCCCGGCTGCCGCTGGCATTGCGCATCGCCGCCGAACGGGCCGCCAGCAGGCCCCTGATGAGCCTTGACGAGTTGATAAGAGACCTCCGTGACGAATCCGCTCTCTGGGAGGCTCTGACCGTGGGAGACGACGAGGAGGCGGACGCGGTGCGCACGGTGTTCGCCTGGTCCTATCGGGCGCTGACCGCCGAAGCCGCGCGCTTCTTCAGGCTGCTCGGGCTGCATCCGGGGCCCGAGTTCGGGGTCTCGGCGGTCGCCGCCCTGGCCGGGGTCGGGCACAGCCGGGCGGAGCACTTGCTCGACGTCCTGGTCGGAGCGCATCTGCTGACGCAGACCGGTCCCGATCGCTTCGAGTTCCACGATCTGTTGCGCGCCTACGCCATCGACCAGGCGCAGCACGAGGAGCCCGCCGAGGCCCGCGAGGCGGCCCGGCTCCGGGCGCTGGCCTGGTACCTCCACGCCGCCGACGCGGCACGCACCCGCGTCAGCCCGGCCGAGCCGCCCGTCCAGCTCGAAGCGCCGCCCGACGGTGTCACGCCGCCGACCTTCGCGGACTACGACGAGGCGGTGCGGTGGTACGAGCTGGAGCACGGCAATCTTCTGGCCGCCGCACGCGCCGCCGCCGATGCCGGGCTCGACGCGACCGCCTGGCAACTGCCCGCTCTGCTGCGTCCTCTGCACGCGCGTTTCAACGCGTTCGAGGAGTGGTTCGCCATGGGGCACATCGGGCTGAGTGCCGCTCGGCGGGTGGGTGACCGCGCCGGGGAGGCGAGGCTTCTGGAGAGCCTGGGCATGGCCTGCCGGCAGTCGCACCGCCCGGCGGAGGCGGCGCGGTACCACGAGGGCGCCCTGGCCGTACGCCGTGAGCTGGGTGACCGACTGGGAGAGGCGCTGTCGCTGAACGCGCTCGGGCTGGTCCATGTGCGGACGCGGCGGTTGGAGGCTGCGAAGCGGCGTTTCACGGAGGCGCTGGCCATCTTCCGGGAGCTCGGAGCGGCCGAGTGGGAGCCCACGCTGCTCGCCAATCTCGCCACGGTGGACTACGAGGCGGGGCGGCTCGAGGAAGCCTCGGAGGTCCTTCACGAGGCATTGACGACGCTGCGCGAGCGAGGCGACAAGGGCGGTGAGGGCAACGCCCTGCGAATTCTGAGCGCTGTACAGCGCGGCAGGGGCGAAATACGGGGTGCTATGGAAACCGCCGGGAGCGCCGTCGAAATCGCCCGTCGGCATCGCAATCACGCCTGGGAGGGGTACTGGCTGCTGGACCTCGGTCAGGCCGAGCTGGCCGATGGCCGCCCCGAGGACGCCTTGGTCTCGTATCAGCGGGCGGCGGTGCTGCATCGACAGCTCGGGGACCGGTCTCGGGAGGCGCGTGCCTGGAACGCCGCCGGTGAGGCGTACGGCCGACTGGGCCGCTTCGATGAGGCGGCCGCGTTCCACCGGCGGGCGGCCGCCGCGCATCGCGAGCTCGACGACCACTGGCAGTTGGCGCTCGCGCTCGACGGTCTGGCGAGTGCGCTGCGCGGGTCCGGGGTGAACGGCGCGGAGGAGGAGGCGCGGCGGCATTGGGAGGAGGCGTCGCGCACGCTGGCGGCATACGACGATGCGCGGGCGGTCGAGCTGCGGAGCCGGATCGACGATGCCTTGGGGACATCCCAGCCTTGAGGCCTCATCGCGTCTCGGTGCTGAGACCCTCCGGGCCCTCCAGGGTGCCGGTCAGATGAGGGGGCAGGGGAGGTCCCGGGTCCAGTGGTTGGGGGTGCAGGTCACCAGGGCCAGGGAGAGGAACGACGTGCGGCCCAGGTAGAAGCCGAAGGAGACGTCCGTGCCGTGGGTGAGGCGGTCGGTGGCCGTGGTGACCAGGCGGGCCAGGCGGGCGGTGTCGGCTTCCTGGTGGGAGAGGAAGCCGGGGGCGTGTTCGGTCAGTTCGCGGCCCAGCCAAGCGGCCGCGTCCTTCGGTTCTTCGAAGGTGGCGCGGATCAGGGTGGGCGACTTCAGGAGC